>DYNY01000025.1 GCA_020720815.1 Candidatus Elulimicrobium sp.
CCTGAAATTAGAGCAACACTTGCTGAAGAGCTGTATAATGTTAGAGAACGTTTTGTTGAAAAAATTCACCAATGGCTAAATGATGTGAACTATAGAGCCTTAAGTTCTCAAGACATCACCCTGGTTAAAGCTATTGTATTATCTGAGATCACTAAGAAGTCAATTAGGTTTGATGGTAACAAAAAGAAAATAGTAACTTCCACTATAACAGATCAAACTACTAGGCCAGGTTCACTTGTTACGCAAGGATCTATACAGTATTTTGTTGATGCTCTTATAGCTGGGAAAGGCCCGTCTGAAGCTCATAAACAAGCTGTTGATAAGCTCATGACAGACCGGGAAGCCCTTATTAAAAAGTATAAATCTGGGTACCCTAACTGGGTACATGTACCTAAAGGTTCTGCTCCTGCGGACCTAATGGTACTAGCTGCAACGAATCTGAGTACCTGGTGCATTGGTTCTGACTATAGTTATGCGCAGCAATACATGGGTAGCTCAGACTTGCATATTTACATTGAAGATGACGGAACTGCCCTTATAGCTGTAGAAACTCAGACTGAGGCAGACGCGGAGGGCCCTAGGTGGCCTGAATTTTTACCAGAGCGCTTCAGTTCTACTAAAGGCTCTAAGTCTGATACGCCCGTAGTTGTAGGCATTTTTGGATCAGGGCTTCCTGATGACAACCAGGGGGTTAAGCCCGCGGAACAAGCTAGAGCTGACGAGTACACAAACTTTTTAGGAGTTGAAGCGCCCCTTTCAAGCATTCCTAGTAGAATCGATCCTATAGGCCGGGCTATCCAAGAGTTCTTGGACGGCGGTGAACTATGGGCGCCTGTTACTATAGAAAATGGGCATCTTTTTATTTTGCACCCAGATACTGGGGACGCCTACGATCTTGTATTTCCAGATTTACCAGATGCTCTTCAGGAGCTCATATATTTGCATGAAGACGGCACTATTGAGCTAGACCCCTTAGTTAAGTACTTAGGGGTGGCTCGTGTGCCTAAAACAGCTACTATTTTAGGTTCGCATGTTGTGTACGCTGGCGAGGTACTAGCACACTGGGACCTAGACTACCTAGAGCGAGCTGAAAATGTGACTATAGGCCCTACAACTAAGCTTCCTTTGCTTAAGGAGATAACAGAAGTCCTATACACGCGCGAGGCCTGTACGTTACCAAACTTGGAGACGGTAAATACTATAAGTATAGACCCAGATAGCGTTGTTACTCTACCTAAAGTAACTAGTATTTCTAACCTAATTCCGTATGGGTCTTCAGTACTGAACCTATCAGACTCAGTGGTTATAAGTTACATACGAGTGCTAGGTACCTCAGAAGTTACGCTCAACTCTAACAATATACAAACTAATACTATATTTCTGCGGGCACAAGTTTCCATAAAATCCAGTGCCAAGGTATTTGAAGTAGGCACTGTTGAAGCTAATTCAGATACCCTAGGTAGTGTAGACGCAACTAAAGTTTCTCAAGTTCAAGCTACTAACAGCATAGTGTCTTTTCCTAGAGCTAAGTATATAGGCGATATACATGCTAAAGAGAAGTCAATTATTACCGCTAAAAATACTGAAGCAGTAAACTCTGTCTATGTAGCGGACGCTTCAGTGTCTGTAGGGGGCTATGTATACAATATTTATGGACCTAATGGAGCAGTAGAGCACCTTGGGGAGTCTATTGAAAACGTATCTTTACAAGAGGGCCACCTAAAGACAGAGGCTAAAATTATAAATCTTATAAAAGTGCCTTATAGCGCAACTAATACTTCTCTAAGTATAACCGCAAATGAATTGCAGCTTATAAGCTCTCTCGAGGGCCCCCAAAGTTTTAATAATGCACTTATGCCAAAATTAGAGTACGTAGGTACTTATAGCGACGGGTCTACTACAGTGTCACTTAGCTCTGCGAGTACAGCCACAGAGCTACAAGAGACTAAGAAGGTTCTAGACCAAGAGGGACTAGCTTCAGTACTAAAAAATATTAAGCTATTCTCTAAAGACCCGTCAACTCTCTGGCAGATACTAGATGCCGGTCAGGCCTTAATAGCTAGTAATACTGCACAAGGCGTACAGGAAAGTGTATACCGTGGTACCCAAGCTTTGTACTATGAGCCTTCTGGTGTAACCTTTGTTATAGCGGAGAACACGGATCCTGAAACTGTGGAAGGACTTATAGCACATGAAGTTGGTGTACACGCAGCAAATGACCCAGTAATAGAAGCTAAAGCTGTAGAGCTCTATGAGTCTTCACTGGGTACACCATTTATGAAGGGCATTACAAGCCGGCTTAAGACAGCAGGTATAACCAGTGATAGTACACGCTACTCAAGTGAAGTGCACGGGTATATCATAGAAGAAGCTCTAGGACGAGGTAAAGGTAATATTACAGATACAAAGTTTTGGGCTACCTTAAAGTGGGCTTTACCGAAGAAAGTATATGACTTTGTTCGTTCATGGGTAAGCAAGATTCAGCGTGCTATGCCCAACCATGTTTATACAGTCCAGGATCTAGTAGCTATAGCTCAAGATAACGTTAAGCGGGCTTCTAAAGGTGCTTTAGCATTTACAAAGTCTACCTTAGGTAATGAAATAGGTGCAGTAGGTAAAAATGTACGTGAATCTGTAGCTCCTGAGTTTAATGAAGAACCAGAGTATGATTATGAAGAAGAGTATGAGTCTTTAACTGACGAGCTTAAAGCAGAAGTATTGCCCTTCAAGGACTATACAAAAGCTGAATGGGAAGCTATGTCTAAAGAGCAACAAGGCATAGCTAAAGCTATGGATTCTATATTTAATGGTAAGCCTAAATCAGAGCGCCAGGCAACTATAGATGCAGCTAACCTTTTGGCTAAGTCAAAGAACCCCTTTGTTAAAGCATTTGCTAAATACACGGCTTCTATGTCTGGGCTGCACAGAAATGAAGACAACCAAAATACAAGCTGGGCTACTCGTATACTTAGTTCTCCTGAGTACTACTTAAAGAGATCTACTGCTACCTTTGATATGGTTAAAGCAGCTCTTAAGAGCGATGATCTTAAGCATACTCTTAGAGAGAAAGTTCTTGGAGATTTCTTAAAGGTAGCTTCTAAGATCGCGAAGAAAAACCCTAAAGCATACGAGCAAGTTCAGAAGTACCTACTGGATACAGACCGGTCAGGTATTGGTTTCACGATTAAAAATAAAGGCGAGGGCGTATGGGCTGTTAACGACCGTACAGGTAAAGAGATATTTTCGTCTACCAATGAAACTGCAGCTGAGAACGCCCAAATAGACGCCGAGCAAGAATGGCTACAAAAGCAACTGTTTAGTGCTGATGCTAGAAAACTTATAAGTGAAGCCCGTAGGCTAACCAATAGAGCTTTTGGGATTTTAGCAGATGATATTCGAAAACAAATGCAGTTTGCAAAAGAGCATGGTATAGAAGAGCCTACCGACGTATTTGTGGATGACGACGGTAATAAAGAAGTCCTTAAGATCTCAGAACTCATGGCTAAAATGGGTGACTTACGAGGCACATACTTTCCACGTGAACGCGTAGCTCGTAAGTTCCACTTAGTTGC
>DYNY01000016.1 GCA_020720815.1 Candidatus Elulimicrobium sp.
GTTGATAGATTCGAGCCTTCTCGAGTGCTCGAACTAGCTCTCTCTTTGGTGACCCTACGGAGAATCGAACTCCGGCTTCAAGGATGAAAACCTTGTGTCCTAACCACTAGACGATAGGGCCAACACTTTAATTGGATTACTCGAATTCTTCCAAAACAAGTGGCATATTTATAGCAGAAAAAAGAGAATCCGTGAAGAGGAGGGGTAAAAGGCTAGTTGGTGGTACGCATTGTACTTTTGATATCAAAGCGGGGATTGACCTTTTTGCCTGGATTAAAGATGTCGTCGGGGTCGAAGATGTGCTCAGTTTGCTTGAATAACTCGAGGACTTGTCGGCTAAATATCTTGTTTAGGTGTGGGGTGCGGATAATGCCGTCATTATGTTCCCCACAGATATTACCCTTGTACTTCAGGGCAGCATTATAGAAACGTTCGGCCATCTTTTCGACCAGAAGCGGAGTGGTCTTTTCGGTAAAGTCTAAGAGGGGATAGAAGTGGAAGTGCCCGTTACCACCGTGGCCATGGACGGCGGCGGTAACATTAAATTCATTGAAAAGCTTTTTTATTTCAGTAAAGAATTTGGAAAGATTTTCTGGTGGTACTGTCATGTCTTCTAGGAAAGCGGCAGGACGTTTCTTTGGGTCTTGGAACTTTGAAAGGGAGTAGCTGGAACGACGAATTTGCCAAAGCATATCCGCTTCAATTTTGCTAGTTACTACTCGGGCTTTGGCCTTTGGGGTGCTTATCTTAGAGATTATTTTACGAATAGGTGTTTGGCTGGTCGTTTCATTATCAAGGGTAATCAAAATGGTGAACTCTGGTGTTTTGCGACCATAGCGGATGTGGAAGGTCGAATACATGCTAAGCATGGTTCGATAGTAGTCTAGACCCTCTAAGCGTTTCTTAAAAAAGTCGGGGTTTTTCAGGGCCAGGTCAAAAGAAAGGGCGTCGAAGAATTCGATATTGATAGGATTGTATTTTAAGGCTTCTAAAATTACTTTGGCAGCTTCTTCAAGATTAAAGATTGGTACTGTAATGAGAGTAGTGTCGTGCTGAATCTTGAGTGCTTGCATGATGATGTTGGTAATGATACCAATGGTGCCTTGGCTACCACTAATGAGACGAGTCAGGTCAAACGTACCATGACCTTTTTTAAAAGCTTCAACTCCATCTTTCATTACGTGCCAGAGAGCATAGCCGGCGGTATTCTTCTGAGTCTTGGGTTGACCCTTCTTAATTTCTTTTTCGTTCTTTTCAATTAGGGAGAAAATTTCACGGGCGATACGGGCATGCTCGTGTTTTTCTTTGCTCAGTTTTCTGAATTCTTTGTATGAGAGAGGATTTATATTATAGGTCTGACCATCACAAAGGATTACTTCTAGTGAGTCTATCCAATCGGCACAGTGGCCGTAGCGTAATGAGTCAGGGCCAGCTGAATTGTTGCCGATGGCGCCACCTATACTGCAAATGTCTTTGGAGGAAGTGTATGATGGAATATAAGCGTCGTAACGCTTGAGACGCTTTTCAACGTCGCGCCACATGGCACCTGGTTCACAAGAAAAAGTAATGCTGTTTTTGGTTTCTTTTATTTCGCCAATTTTATTGAGGTGAGTGCAGACATCCACTACGACCGAATCAGTTAAAGAACCACCACTAAGGCCTGTACCAGCCGCTCTCGGGGTAAGGGAAAGGGAAGAAAAGCGCTTAGTTTCGCGCGCAATTACTTTAGTCGCAATTTCTAAGTCAGCTTTACTCTTGGGCTGAATGACGACTTGTGGTTTAACGGAAAAAATACTTTCATCAGTACTGTATTTTTCAAGGACTTTTTTGTCAGTAGAAATACCGCCCCGAAAGCCAGCCTCGCGGAACATCTTTTCAATGAGGAGGTGACCAAGGGGGTTACGCTTTATGATGATGCCAAGTTTTTTGGCCTCGGCTGGGCTGTATAAGACAGGTGTGGGCTTTAGGTATAAACCTTTTTTGCTGGTTACTTTTTTGACTGATACTTTATGAATATGAGCTGGAGCGACCACTGGCTTTACTGACGCGAGAGATTTGCGTTTGAAACTAGCTTTTTTAACGGGAATAACAACTGAGGAACTTTTTTCCATTACTTTATTTTACCTTATTAATGCCAAAATATGTTACGCTTATTCCCACATGACACAGGATACAGCGCTCGCGATTTTAAAAACTGGAGCCAACGTATTTTTGACCGGCGAACCAGGAGCGGGAAAGACGTACGTGATAAATAAATATATTAATTGGCTGGAGGCGGCCGGGCTTTCAGTCGCAGTGACTGCCTCTACTGGTATTGCGGCCACTCATATTGGTGGGTTAACTATTCACTCTTGGAGTGGGGTTGGTACCCGCGATACACTTAGTCGGTACGATTTAGATCAAATTGCGACCAAAGAAAAATTAGTGAAACGAATCAAGCGAACTCAGGTATTGGTTATTGATGAGGTATCCATGATTGATGGCAAGATGCTTGATATGGTGGATGTGATTTGTCGTACAATAAGACAATCACAAGAAGCTTTTGGTGGCATGCAAGTAGTTTGTGTTGGTGATTTTTTTCAACTGCCACCGATTGCTAGGCAAGGTGAAATGATGCGTTATGCATTTGAGTCTCGAGCTTGGGAAAATATTAGACCATTGGTTTGCTATATAACCGAACAGTTTAGACAAGACGATGAATTACTATTGAGTCTGCTTGGCTCGATTCGTAAAGGTGAAATAGAAGAAGACCATTACACGCTACTGCGTGAGCAAGTAGATATTGCTTATGAAGATATTGAGCCGACCCGTCTCTATACCCACAACGCTGATGTTGATGCGGTAAATTCTGCCAAGCTAGCCGAACTACGTGGCGCAGCTAAGTCCTTTAAGATGTCAGCTCGAGGTAATAAGATTTACCAGGAATCACTGATTCGCACCTGTCTCTCTCCGAGTATTTTGTCACTTAAAGAAGATGCGATGGTGATGTGTACCAAGAATAATTTTGAAGCGGGCTATGTCAATGGCACCCTGGCGCGGGTAGTTGCTTTTGATTCATATGAAGGCTACCCAATAATTGAAACGTCAGATAAAAGACGGATTACTATTGAGCCGGTTAGTTGGGAAGTAGCAGAAGATGGAAAGATATTGGCTTCTATTGAACAATTACCGTTACGACTGGCCTGGGCTATTACAGTGCATAAGAGTCAGGGGATGTCGCTTGATGCGGCTGAGGTTGATCTATCGAAGTCATTTGTGTATGGACAAGGTTATGTGGCGCTTTCTCGCGTACGGTCCTTGGCAGGACTTAAAGTGTTAGGTATAAACCTGAATGCCCTCATGGTGGATCCGAAAATTATTGCACAGGATGTTCGCTTTATGGATGAGTCAGATGCAGCTGAAGAAACTTTTAAGGCACTGGAAGGAGTGGAATTAGAGACAATGCATAAGAGATTTGTTAAGGCTGGGGGTGGTAAGTTGCCGACAGAAACAGATTTAGCAATCGAAAAAACACTGACACAAAGAACAAAAAAAGATAGTACCTATGAAGAAACTAAACGACTACTTAAAACTATGGAAAGTTTAGAAGAAATCGCCAAGTCTCGTAGTTTTACTGTTTCCACAATTCTTAGTCATATTGAGACGTTGGCTGAAAAAAGGGAGATTTCCGCTATCGATCTTCAGTTGCTGATTAATAACTTCCCAGAGTGGCAAAAAGCTAAAAAGGAGATTAAAAAGGCGATTTCTAGGCATGGTACAGAAAAATTAAAGCCTCTTTATGAGGCAACAGAAGAAAAATATGACTATATGTTGATCCGTTTAGTCCGGGTAATAAATAGTCTTGAATAAGCTATTTTGTCTAAGTATTTTGTGTATAATCTCGTAATTTTTATTTGTAAACTATGATATCCTAAAAAAGTAATTAACATACTAAATAAATTTATGATAAAGGAAAAATTGTGTCAGTTAGTATCAGGAGTGTTTATTTTTCTCTTAATTTTTTCTGCCTCCTTTTCCCCAAGGTCTGTTATGGCAGCAGAAAGTGTTAACGATCAACTGGAGATGCTGTCTGACCAATTAATTGCATTGGGTAAAGTTATAATGAATTCAGAGAATATATCAGATGAAAACAGATTGATTTTAATGAGCCAACTGGTTGCAATCAGTGTCGAAATATTAAATCTTAAAAAAGGCGTGACAAATCCAGTTAGCAATTTACCAGGTAAGGTTAATGCTAAGGATATTGACCTGAATCAAATTATTTTGTCCTATGATGTCGAAACAAATCTAGCTTCGGCTGAATTAAACTATAAAAATAAAACTGTAAATCAAACTTATAAATTAGCCATCATTGAAAATGCAGTTGATTATAATGAAAAATTAAGAATTCTTAAAGAAGAGGTCTCTAAAGATATATCTAGCTCAACCAATGTCATAGAAAAAGAAATACAAGATTTGATTTTTTTAAGTTCAAGAAATCCTGTTCGAAATAAAAGTATTGCGCAAAATTCTGGTACAGCCAATCAACTATTAGAAGAGTTTGCGCAAAATTCGATTGTTAATAAAGTTGTTATTTCACCAAAAATGAAAATTGGTAGCATTGAATTCTTCACAGATCAAGATGAGTCACTTAAACTTTCTTTAGGTAAGGAGTATTCAATAGACTATAATTCAAACAAATCAGAATTAGATACATACACTTATTCTTATGAGCTATTTGTCTCTGCAACCCCAGATTCATTTACGGATCTAGATCAAGAAGGACAATTTTATTTGAAACCAAAGATTTTGACAACCGTCACAGAGCTTACAAAAGATAATATAGAAAAAGAGATAACAGGTCTTTTTAGTAATATTCCATTCACTACTCAAATTCCAAATTTTGGAAGTAAATTAATTAAATTTTTGACAGATAACACAGTTCATTACATTACGGGTGCAAATTCTGGTCAGGTAAAAGATTCAGAAAGGGATTGTTACTCGGGCTCAGACAAAGTGGTTGTTAATGACTTTGTCCGCTACTTGGCTGACGGTCTAAACGCTCAATACGAAGATATAAACTCAATGACAACCTACCTTGCACCGATTGTATTAGATAATGATTATTCGGAGCCTCCTGCTTGTAGGAACAAAATGCGTGTATTTTAGTTGAACATGTTGTTTTTTGGTAAAGCAAACGTTTTTAAACGTAAAAAAGTTCATGTAGCTTCTAAAAATTCAACATACAATAAATTTAAGGAAGATGCTCGAAAAGTTATCAAGTCCAGAGTGGATTATTGGTCTAATATAAGCGGTGTCGAAATTAAGCGAATCGCAATAAGAAATCAAAAACGTAGCTGGGGTAGTTGCTCTTCTTTAGGTAATTTAAATTTCAATTACAAATTATTGTTTATGCCTCGTTGCATGGTTGATTATGTTATCGTTCATGAACTTTGTCATTTGAAATTTCTCAATCACAGTCAAGCCTTCTGGTTAGAGGTAGAAAAATATTATCCAAACTACAAGATTGTAATTAGTGATTTGAGAAACCTAGAAAGACAATCCCGACTGAGTCCAGTTCTGTTGTTAGAATATAAAGGCCAGCATTCATGCCAGTATTGTAATTTTAGTAATTAAATTTTTAATTCACTGTATAGCTATTATTTTGTTATACTGGTAAAACTTATATGAAAAAATTAGTCACCAGTTGGTTTGTACTAGGATTTGTTTTGTTCAATTTATTTCCGTTGCCTTATGTCTCGCGTGCAGAGGATAGTAAAGCGATAACAGACGGTGCGACAGTGTACATGTTTGGCCGGGATGATTGCGGTTTTTGTAAACAACAGTTTACCTATTTAGAAGGGGAGGGTATTCCGGTGGTTTACTTAAACATTGTAGAAGATGCCGAAGCAAGTCGCTTATATGATGCCGTCACAGCTAAACATAGCGTGTCTAAAGTGACACCAATTACAGTTATTGGTGAAAGAGTAATAGTAGGTTTTAATGGTCCAAATACGACTGGTAAACAAATTAAGGAAGCTAGAGAGGCTTATAAAGATTCACCAATAAAGACTATAGAAGACCATCTTGCGCTGGCACCAGTACAGACGCTTGATGTTGGGGCTGGTTGTACTGGTATAGCTTGCGATTCTGGTACAACTGAATTTGTGTTTGAGCTACCATTTCTTGGTGTCGTAGATTTACGATCATTTTCTCTGTTCACCTTGTCTCTCGTCCTTGGAGTTATAGATGGCTTTAATCCTTGTGCCATGTGGGTTTTGATTACTTTTTTAGTTTTGCTGTCACAGGCGGGTAGTAAAAAAAAGATGTTGATATTGGCGGGGATATTTATTGCCGCCGAGGCGGTGATGTACAACCTAATTCTAAACGTTTGGTACAAGACCTGGGATTTTGTTCAGTTAGATCAGATAGTCACGCCATTAGTCGGATTCTTGGCCCTTGGAGGTGGTACTTTCTTTCTTTGGCGTTGGTCAAAGAACAAAGACGCTGCTTTGGTGTGTGATATTTCTGATATAGATGAACAATCAAAAACTATTAACAAGTTTAAGCAAATAATTGAGTCCCCAATAACGTTGATGTCGATCTTTGCCATTCTAGTTGTGGCGTTCTCGGTTAATATTATTGAGTTTGCTTGCTCGATTGGTATTCCCCAGGCCTACACCAAAATCCTTGAATTAAATGCTTTAGATTTTGCCGAACGGCAATGGTACATCATTGTTTATTCCCTTGGTTATATGTTTGATGATGTAGTTGTGTTTGGTTTAGCAATTTGGGGGTATTCTCGCCTAGAATCACATGGTGGCAAATACGCCCAGTACTCACTTTTAGTTGGTGGAATACTGATGCTTATTTTAGGCGGATTGTTGGTGCTAAACCCTGAGTTATTGATTATCTAGCGAAAATGAATTAGACGCCCAAAGGGCGTCTAGATGAGATAAAGCTAATCATCTCAATTTGGCTTGAAGTCGCGCATGTCGCAAATAATTGGGTTCTCGATAACCCGCGCTTGCTTCGCATACTCAAGAAACTCCTGAATCACAAACTCAATGCCTTCGCGCACAGCAAACTTGATCTCGTAGATATTTGTTTGCCTGGTCTGGCGACGGTTGATTTCGTATCCTTCAAGCTGTACATTCAATCTGGGATGACTCCATATTGCCTTTGTGAGTTTGCGCAATGAGCTGGCAATGGGAGGTGTGGAAGGAACTGCCAAAACACCGATCATCCTGGATTTCGGAATTCTGAACAGCACAACGTACCCGTCTCCGCTCCTGGCGTCACCTTTCGTGTCTTCGATAGTTGACATGGCACTACACCCAGTTGGTTAAAGAACCTTTATTTTATACCACTCAAATTAATTTCAGTAAAGTCCTCTTAAAACAAACTTTCTACTACCGCCTTCACGTCGGCTCCATCTGCTTGGCCTTGAAGTTTCTTCATTACTGCTCCGACCAACACCCCTATCTTAGCTTTGTCAGTCATTCCAAGCTCGGCTTTTATTGCTTCAGCAATTGGTCTTATCACATCCTGGCTCATTAGGGTAGGGAGGTAGGATTCTAGTATTGCCAGTTCTTCTTTTTCTGGTAGAGCTAGTTCAGGACGATTACCAGCAATGTATTGTACGATAGATTCCTTACGTTGCTTGGCTAGGCGTTTTATTACCGCAATGACTTCCTCGTCCTTTAGTTCGTCCTGTGGGGTACGTGAAGTAGCGACTAGTTCATTGGTGCAAGCGGTAATAATACTACGAACGGTACGTAGTCTTACTTCATCTTTAGCCTTCATGGCTTCTTTTAATGTGTTACGTAATTCAGATTGTGTAGACATAATATTAAATAATTACAGAGCTCATATTATCATATTTTGACGTAATTTTTTTGTGTTACACTTATCGACATGGAACCTATATTCGTGATACTTACTCTACTTTTAATGGCCATATTGGCCATTATGGTTTATGTGTTTTTTATTAAGACACCAGAAAAGCCAGAGACGGATAATAGCCTCCTTCTGATGCAACAGCAAATTCAAGATCTTTCGCGGGCCATGCGCGAACAGCTAAGTGAAAGTAATCGGATCGCTCAAGAAGGTAGTCGACTGCAATTTCGGGAGAGTAAAGAGCTGATGCAGGAGATTAATAAAGAAGTGAACGAACAACTACGCAGTGTGGTTAAAAGTGTTAGTGAGGTGGGAGAGAGTAGTAAGCAGGTTTTTCAGGTAGCCGACCAATTAAAAGAACTGCAGGATATTCTCAAGAACCCGAAACAAAGAGGTATTTTGGGTGAGTACTATTTAGAGACAGTACTACAAAACGTCTTACCGCCAGAAAGCTTCACTATGCAGTATGCCTTTTCCGATGGTGATATTGTTGACGCGGCAGTTTTTGTCAAAGGGAAGGTGATACCTATTGATTCCAAGTTTTCGCTAGAAAATTATAATCGCTTTGTCGAGGCTAAGGATGGGTCTGAGAAAGTTGCTTTGGAAAAAGCTTTCGTGAATGACTTAAAATTACGTATCAGTGAGACAGCTAAATATATTCGCCCAAACGAAAAGACAACCGATTTTGCTTTTATGTTTATTCCGCACGAAGGTATTTACTACGATCTCCTATCGAATAAAGTCGGTGCTAGTGAAGAAAATCTCATTCAGCGAGCGGCTGGTACATATAAAGTAATTATTGTTTCTCCAACTTCGTTTTTGGCTTACCTACAGACTGTCATGCAGGGGCTTAAGGCGATGGAAATAGAAGAGAAGGCTCAGGATATTATTAAGAACGTGGAGCGGCTTTCAACGCATATTGCTAAGTATGAAGACTACTATTACAAGCTCGGTAAGACTCTAGAAACCAGTGTCAACCACTATAACGCCGGCTATAAGGAACTCGGCAAGATAGATAAAGACGTGATGCGTATCACTGGTGAATCAATTGCTATTGATGTTTTAGCACTCGATAAACCACAAGGAAGGATAGAGGAGTAAATCTGTCTTATTGTGAACTGTCTTAAAACTATTCAAAAGTGTCTTTTGTTGGTTCTCGGATAGACCATTGCATTTTTTAGGGTTTTCTAGTACTATTGCCGGCACTATGGCAACAAAAACAGCTAATAAAGATTCATTTGCAGTAATCGCTACTGGCGGGAAGCAGTATGTTGTATCTGTTGGTGATACTGTGGAAGTAGAACTGCTCGGTGATCATAAGGAAGGGGATACAGTAGAGTTTGATTCTGTATTAATGACTGACGACGGGGCATCAGCTAAAGTCGGTACTCCTTATACTGGAACTAAAGTCAAGGCTACCTATTTAGGAGAAAAGAAGGGCCCAAAGCTTACAATTGTTCGTTACAAGGCCAAAAGTAACCGCGACCGCCGTCTTGGCCACCGTCAACACTATGCACAGGTGAAGATTGAGGCTATTTAATAAAGCCTATAAGATTCATAACAAACCAACAAAGAGTACCATTTGTTGGCTAAGTCTGCTCGTGGTGAGTGCGGTGGGCGAGGGCGTTTTTGATGGTTTCGGGATCGGCGTACTCAAGCTCGCTACCAGTCGAAAGGCCACGACCGAGATAGGATACTTCTAAATTATTCTGGGTGATTAATTCTGATAGTTGACTTTCCACGTACCGAGAGGTGTTTTCACCGTCGGGGTTAATGGAAAAGGCCAGAATAATTTCCTTCAGGGTTTTACTATTTATTTTATCAGTAACTAGAGCTTTGAGCGCGCTAGTGCGGACTTTTTCAGGATGTTGGGAACTATTAGATAGCAGTGAAATAGTGCCGCCTAATACAAAATAGACTCCATCAAATACACCACTACGTTCGATAGCTTCGATATCGCTATCACGCGACACAATAAGAAGCTTACTGTGATCGCGATTACTATTACGACAAATAGAACATTCGGTTTGTCGAATGCCACTATCAGAAAAAAAACGGTGACAGGTAGTGCATTCAACCACGGAGTTTTGGATAGAAGTGATAAGCCCAGCTAGTTCTTGTACTTGGTCTGGTCTTAAGGTTAAAACATGAAAGGCAAAACGCTTAGCCTGGCGCAGACCAGTGCCGGGAAATCTTTCAAAATAGGTTATTAATTTATCAAGTGGGGTCATGAATCAGTATTATACTTTATTTTAGATTTATGTTTCTAGCTATTTCGTTTAGGTACGTGTGGGTTAACATAGAGAAAGTAAGGAGATAGAATCCACCTAAGGTTGGTTTTAGTGTTCCAGAAGTTTGGTTTGGGAAAGGCTAAACTAGGAACGAAGTTCGCAATATGCTTTTTGGGCATTTGCTTACTTCAGAAGTCGTCGTGGTTAGAATTGTTAATAGCAGCTGAATGGTGATTGGTATCAAGATTTAAAAAACGAACATGTTTGGCATCAAAGTATAGTTCACATGAACCAACTGGCCCGTTACGGTGTTTTTCCACTAAAATTTCTGCTATGTTTGGTCGATCAGATTCCTTATTAATCTTATCTTCGCGGTGAATAAACATCACTACGTCAGCATCCTGTTCAATAGAACCAGAATCACGTAGGTCTGATAGTCGGGGTTTGCCACCACGTTGTTCTACGGCACGAGATAGCTGAGATAAGGCTATTACAGGTACCTCCAGGTCGCGGGCTAATATTTTCAAAGAGCGGGATATTTCTGTTACTTGTTGTACCATTGAATCACTAGCTTTAGTGGCAGTTGGAGACATTAGTTGTAGGTAGTCTACAATCAGTAAGTCCAACCCATTTTCGTTTTTTAAACGTCTGGCGGCAGAACGCATTTTGAGAATATTATTTCCGGCTTGGTCGTCGATATGAATATGGGCATCTGACAATTTAGCCATAGCTTGTTGCACGGCTTCAAACTCTTGATCATTACTTAGTCTGCCAGTGCGAAGTTTCCAGGAATCCACTCCTGCTTCTGCGGCCAGCATACGGTCAACGAGCTGTTGGTCACTCATTTCCAATGAAAAAATACCAACCGAAGCACCAAATTTTAAAGCGGCATTGCGCGCAACGTCCAGCGCAAAAGTAGTCTTACCCATTGATGGTCTGGCAGCCAAGATTATGAGGTCTGATTTTTGAAAACCTGCCAACAGGTTATCTAGAGCAATGAATCCAGACTGAACACCGCGCTTTTCGTTTTGGTTGGCACTTAGGTACTCAAACCGTTCCCACGCTTCAGTTAGTGACGAACCAATGGTTTTAAATTTTTGAGCTGAAGGAGATTGGGTGGCGTGAAAGATTTTCTTTTCAGCTTGGTCTAGCGCAGAGTCGACACTTTCTGGATCTGAGTAACCGATTTCGGCTACTTCTTCAGCGGCATAGATAAGGTTGCGTAAAGCAGATTTACCTTGGACCATTTCAGCGTAGTAATGTGCATTACCGGCGGCCGGAACGGTCTCAATTAGTTCAGTGATAAAGCTGGCACCACCGACTCTATCGAGATTGCCAGTATCACGTAATTTTGAGACGACAGTCACAACGTCAATAGGGTCACCTTTTGAAAAAATTTGAATAATCGCTTCAAAAATAAGTCGATGCTTATCTGCATAAAAACTTTCAGGATAGACAGTTACTGATACATCATGCAAAACGTCAGGTTTAAGAATAATCGCTCCCAAAAGCGCTTTTTCAGCGTCAATATTACGCGGTGGAGTGCGGAGTGAGCGGTTGGTAGTACGCTGTTCATTCATAGTGTTTGGCATTGTAGCACGCTTCTGCTATTGACTACTTTTGCACATGCCTGTGGACTTTGTGCATAACTAAGACACCCCTTTTGGGACTATAGTAATTTTAATATCGACTGATTTTTGGTCCGTGGGGAGTATCTTCAACCGAATAACCCTTTAGATTTAGCGCTTCGCGTAGAGTATCAGCTTCAATCCAATTGCGTGCAATTCTAGCTACTTCGCGTTTAGCAACCAGGCTTTTAATTTCTTCGGGGACTTCATTATTGGCAACAACCCCAAGGGTTTTGACTCCATCAGTTAATGGGGCACGTAAGCCGATGTCTAAGATCAAATCCATAACATGAATAGTGGCGCATTTGGTTGAGTTGTCCAAAGTATCATCTTTAGTCACTTGCCACAAAAGAGCTAGAGTAGCCGGGGTATCTAGGTCATTGTTTAGATGGGTTTTAAATTCAGCTACATACTTAGGATCAGGCTTTCCAGCTTTTTGTTTGTAGTCTTCGTATACGTAACGTCTGAGTCTAAATAACGCTTGTTTGGCGCCCTGTAGAGCTTCAAAAGTAAAGTTTACGGTGGAACGATAGTGAGAAGTTAAGAGCCAGTAGCGGTAATCCTCACCACTAAATCCACGGTCAATTAAATGACGCAAATTGATAGCGTTACCAAGCGACTTACTTATTTTTGTATTATCAATAGTAATGAAAGCACTGTGCATCCAGTATTTAGAGAAAATTTTTCCGGTCGCACATTCAGCCTGGGCAATTTCTGCATTATGATGTGTATTTATTAAATCAATTCCGCCGGTATGGATATCAATTGATTTACCTAAAGTGGCCATGGCCATGGCGGAACATTCTATATGCCAGCCAGGAAAACCCTTGCCCCAGCGACTGTCCCAACCAAGCAGACCTTTCTTCCAAACCGCAAAATCGGCCGGATGATGTTTTTCTGAGTTTACTTCCACTCGAGCGCCGTTGCGTAATTTTTCTAGGTCAATCTTACCCAAGCGACCATATTTCGGAAATTTTTGAATATCAAAATAAACTCCGTCGCTAGTTTCGTAGGTATATCCTTTACCTTCAAGAGTTTCTATTAGTCTTATTTGAGCTTCTATGTAATCGCTAGCTCGTGACCAGATAGTTGGTGGCAATATATGTATAGCATCACAATCATCATAGAAGGCTTCAATAAATTGGTTAGAAAGCTCGCGCATGGAAGTTAGAGTTATCGGTAAGCCTTCTCGTCTAAGCCCCTTCATCATTTTGTCTTCGCCAGCATCAGCATCATCGGTAAGGTGGCCAAAATCGGTTAGATTGATGGTGTGTTTTACTTCATATCCATTATATTGCAAGACTCGTTTCAAAATGTCTGCGAACACAAAGGAGCGCAGATTGCCAATATGTACATAGTCGTAAACTGTTGGCCCGCAAGTGTAAAGCAACACCTTGTTTTTAGTTAGAGGTTTAAAGGTTTGTAGAGAAGTTGTCTCGGTGTTATACAAATAAAGCGGATCAGCTATCACCTCTGGTGCTTTGGTTTTAAATAAGTCTTTAAACATTCCCGTCAGTGTATCAAAAGCTAGCTAAAACTTACAGTACCCAGACAGTTTTTGTCTTATTGCGTCTTTGTGCGATAATGCTAGGACATTATGCAAGAAGAAAATAACAACGAAAATATTACACCTGAATCTATGCCTAAAAAAAGTAACCTACTCGGTGTCGTTCTGGCCCTGTTACTTGCCATAGGAGCCTTTTTTTCAGGCTTACAAACTAACCAAATTATTGATTCTACTTCTCAGAGTGCCGGTATTTTTTCCATTTTTTCTTCTGATTCAGCAAAAGTTGTGGCGACTGAACCAGCCGTTGATATGACTGAGTTTTGGGAAGTTTGGAAATTATTAGATGAACGTTTCATTAGTGCTAGCTCAAGTGAAGAAGTGACTAATCAAAATAAACTCTATGGTGCTATCCAGGGTTTGGTTGACGCCTATGGTGATCCTTACACTGTCTTTATGCCACCGGTTGAAAGTGAAGCTTTTGCCGAAGATATTTCTGGTAACTTTACTGGTATTGGTATGGAAGTAGGGAAGCGCGAAAACATTATTACAGTAATTGCACCACTGATGGGTACACCAGCTGAAAAAGCGGGATTGTTAGCGGGAGATTTGATTTTAACAATTAATGGAGAAACTACCCAGGGTATGATGATAGAGGAAGCTGTCAAACGAATTCGTGGAGAAAAGGGCACCGAAGTTAGTTTATCGGTTTATCGAGAAGGGGATTTAGAACCAAAAGATATTACGGTAATTCGTGATGTTATAACTATACCGACAGTCAAGACTGAGAAGGAGAAAGAAGTCTTCATAATTAGTTTATATAGTTTTAATGCTGTGGCTGAGGCTAAAATGGTAGAAGCAATAGAGGACTTCAGAAAAAGTGGGGCTGATAAATTGGTGCTTGATTTAAGGGGTAACCCTGGTGGATACTTGCAAGGAGCAGTTTCTATCGCCGGTTTCTTTTTACCAAGTGGTAAGGTGGCTGTGCGTGAACGACATGGCGAAGATGGTCAAGAACGACTGTATCGAACTCAAGGTAGATTGATTGAAGGGCTAACCACTAAAAACTTTGTGGTACTGGTTGATAATGGTTCAGCTTCAGCTTCAGAAATATTAGCTGGTGCCTTAAAGGAGCATGGCGTAGCTACCGTGATTGGTGTAAATACTTATGGTAAAGGGTCAGTGCAAGAATTAATTGATATGCCGGACGGATCGGCCCTCAAAGTTACAATTGCTCGATGGTTTACTCCTAACGGTGTATCAATTTCAGAGGGTGGTCTCGCTCCTAATATAACAATAAAGCGTACACCACAGCAAAGGCTGGATAAGATAGATCCACAGAAAGAAGCAGCGTTACTTTTCTTGGCAGGAAAGACTGTGGCAAGTGAATAAAGCCCAGTTTGGTCTGTAGCTAAAAACTTGCTATGATACTAGGCGTTAACGGTTAGATACTTGCAGTATGAAGGTTATTTTACTTAGGGACGTAGCAAAAATTGGAAAAAAATTCTCGGTGGTAGAGGTACCAGATGGTTTTGCCTTAAACAAACTTATTCCGCAAAAAGACGCTGAGCCAGCCAATTTGGCCAATCTAAAACGAATTTTAGAAAAGAAGAAAAATAACGATTATAGTAAAGAAGGAGAATTGGCTGTCGTTTTAGACATCCACAAGGCTTGTGTTGATGAGCCGTTGGTGATTATAATGGAAGCCAATGAACAAGGTCACTTATTCCAGAGTGTACGTAGAACAGATATTTTGACCGCGGCTAAACTTCGGGGGCTATTGATCCCTGAATCATTCTTACAAATAAAGGAGCCGGTTAAATCGGTAGGGAAGCACGAAGTTATTATTGAGGCTCATGGTATAGCTAAACCACTAGCTATAATAGTAGTAGCAAAAAGCAAATAATTCATAATATGAGTCAAAAAAATAATATAATGGTAGTTTCAGTGATGTTGTTTTGTGCAATTTTGGTTTTTGGAATGGCTACTTGGCTCGGACCAAAAGATACTTCTAACAAGAAAACTGAAAGCTCAGATCAAAAAGAAATAACTGCACCATTAAATGCTGATCAATTAGCAGCCTATCAAGTAACTATGACAAATAAAAAAAATCCAGTCGCAAAGTTAATTACCAATCAAGGAGTAATTGAACTTGAGCTTTTTGCTGACACGATGCCCATTACTGCTGGCAACTTTATTAAGTTGGCCAAAGAAGGTTTTTATGACGGGGTAAAGTTTCATCGAGTAATTAAAGGCTTTATGATTCAGTCTGGTGATCCTATTACTAAGACTGATGAATTCCTGCGCTATGGCACTGGTGGACCGGATTACACCATTCCGGATGAACACATAGTTGGGGAGTATTTGACAAATGTACGAGGAACTATCGCGATGGCTAATAGCGGACCTGAGACCGGTGGTAGTCAGTTTTTTATTAACTTGGTTAATAATACTGGTTTAGACTTTGACAAAGAACCACTTTCTTCAAAGCATCCAGTTTTTGGTCGGGTACTTAATGGTATGGGGGTAGTAGACGCTATCAGTGACCTAGAGGTAAATAAAAATAATCTACCATTAGAAGCGGTTGTAATTGAAAAGGTCGAGATTGTCGAGAATAATTAGATGTGGTGAAGATGGAATATAAAGAAAGGCCGGAAGCTTAGCTTCCGGCCTTTCTTTATGATTGACCAAAGTATTTAGGCCGTCACCACTACGTCAACTACTTTTTTGACAACAATGTTTCCATCAAAACGAGTTTTGCGCATATTACGAAAAGTAACAATTCCAGTATTAGCTGCGTAAAGAGTATGATCTTTTCCTATACGAACCCCTTTACCTGCCTCTACTTTCGTTCCTCGCTGTCTGATGATAATTTCGCCTGTATTAACTTTTTCGCCTGCGCTTTTCTTGACCCCTAGGTATTTTGGTTGCGAATCGCGCAGGTTTTTAGCGGTACCGGCGGCTTTCTTGGTTGCCATAGTATATAATAATTAATGAAACGTAATGCCGGCGATTATACGTTATATGACAGAAAAACTCAAGTCTTGGCTTGGTAATGACCAACTATTTTATGGCCTACTGCTTATTTTGGTTGGTTTGGGCTCGTTTGCCCTGGGTCGGCTTTCGGTATTGCCAAGACAGGAAAATGCAGCTCCAAAAGTGGATTTTACCGAAGCTAAAACCTGGTCGACGGTTGCTGGCGACTTGGTAATGCCTGGTAGCAGTCAGTCTATAGATATGGAGGCCATCGGCCAAGAATTAAATAATTCTGATTTGACCGTTGTGGCCTCTAGGTCTGGTACGAAGTATCATTTATTGAATTGTGTTGGAGCTAAGCAAATAAAACCAGAAAATTTAGTCACTTTTTCAACCAGAGAAGAAGCAGAAAAGGCCGGTTATACCCCGGCTATCAATTGTCCAGGCTTACAATAAGTTAGAATTGATACTAAATATGAAACCCATAACTATATTATTTTTTGCTGGCAAAGAATGGCTATCTAAAGATATGAGTCATTATGCGGCCGCTTTTTCTTATTATGCGCCGTTTGCTCTAATTCCTTTAATATTAGTGTCAGTTGGTGTGTCAGGATTTTTTTATGGTATTTCTTTTGTAAAAAATATCTTTTTAGGTTGGGGGACTGTTTTTGGTGATGATCTTGTTGCAATGATTAATATTGCAGTTCAGAATTTGGATATTGAAGTTCATACTTACAAAATACCGATTCTCGCCACGTTATTTTTTTGCAGTATCAGTATTTTGGCTTTTAATGCTTTGGCAAAGGGTTTTAAAAAAGCTTGGGAAAAAGAGGATAAAAACTTTAAAAGTTTTTATAGTCAATCTTTGCGATCACTTCTATTTATTTTTATCTTACAGATTTACATAATAATTATTATTAGTATTGAAGGGTTGCTAGCTACTTTGCCATACCAAACTCACTTAACTTCTCTAGCAGTTTGGTTTTTTAGTATTACGATAGTTTTTATGTTGTTCTATCGATTCTTAGTATCTGACTCACCAAGTAACCAAGCTTGTGTCTTAGGTGGTATCACTTCTGGTATTTTATTTATTTTTGCTAAAAATCTGGTAATTATTTATTTGGAAACTAAACCAGTTTTAACGGTATTTGGGGCAGCTGGTTTGATTTTAGTACTTTTGGTTTGGGTGTATGTTCTAGCAGCCATCATTTATTATGGAGCGATTGTGGCACATCTTTATGATAAAACTTTAACCAATAAATAAAACTTATGATAGTAATAGATGTTGAAGCAACTGGTGTAGTGTATGATACCCATTCCATTTTATCGATTGGCGCTATTGATTTTGAACATCCTACTAATCGTTTTTATGGTGAGTGTAGGATTTGGGAAGGAGCACATGTGATGGAGGAAGCCACTGCCATTCACGGTATGAGTGAAGCTCAAATAAATGACCCTAGTAAATCGACTGAGGCTGAGCTGGTACAGTCGTTTATGGAGTGGTCACAACATATGTTTGATCGAACATTGGCCGGACAAAATGTTTCGTTCGATAGAGATTTTATTAAAGCGGGTTGTGCTAGAGCACATATTCCATGGGACTTAGCTCACCGCACCATTGATACTCATACTCTTTGTTTTATGCATATGATTAAATCTGGGCTTACTCCACCAATTGATGAGCAACATAGACGTAGTGCACTTAATTTAGACATAGTTTTAAACTATTGTGGTATACCAAGTGAACCCGAGCCACATAATGCAATGACCGGGGCTATGTGCCACGCTGAAGTCATTGCTCGGTTACTTCATGATAAGATGCTTCTCCCCGAATTTGCCCAATATCCTATTCCGTGGCAAGTCTAGAATGTTACAATAGTAAGTAATATGGTTAAGAAATTTTTTGGGTTAGGTAGGGCTGAAAAGGAATCAACGGTAACAAATTGCCGAGTTGTAAGTGAGTTACTTGATCCGGATGGTCAAGACGGAGCGATCCAGTCGTGGCGCGTGTTTAGAATAATGTCTGAGTTTGTGCAAGGTTTTGAACTCTTGCGTAATTATGGATTGGCGGCCACTTTTTGGGGTAGTGCTCGTTTAATTCCGAGTGACCCTTACTACAAATCGGCTGAAGAACTCGCGGCCAAGCTGGCTAAAAAAGGTTTTGCGATTATCTCTGGTGGTGGTCCAGGTATTATGGAAGCTTCAAATGTTGGTGCCTTTAAAGTCGGAGGTAAGTCAATTGGTCTTAATATAGAATTACCTTTTGAACAAAAACTCAATCCTTACACCACTGATTCACTCAGTTTCAAATATTTCTTTTCTCGTAAAGTGATGCTGACTTTTTCTTCTGAAGTATATATCTATTTTCCGGGGGGGTTTGGAACACTAGATGAATTTTTTGAGATAATTACTCTTATTCAGACGAAAAAAATTGAACCCGTTCCGATTATTCTTTTTGGAAAAGAGTTTTGGGAACCATTACTACGTTGGTTTGAAAAGGATTTGGTGAAGAAGTACAAAACTATTAACAAGGAGGACTTAGAGTTGTATCATGTAGTAGACAACGTTGAAGATGCTTATAAGTATGTCATCAAGAATGTTGATTTCAAGAACGTAAGACAAGTCTAAAACTACTAATATGAATATTTCTTATTTCGATGATGCCCGAGTGACTGAAAAATTATTATTGCAAAAGACTAATAATCTGAAGATTTACCGTAGACAGATAGCAGATAGCATGAATAATAATGATTTAAGTGTACCCGAAGCTTCTTTATACTATGCTAAAAATGCTGACCTACACGAATTATTGGTAAATCTCAAAATACAATTTAAGTCTATAAAACGACTTATATTAATTGGTATAGGGGGCTCTAGTTTGGGAACCGAAGCCGTTCATGCTGTATTAGACAAGGGAAAGGTGGCTTTATCAGTAATTGATACCGTTTCAGTTAGTAGGCTTCATGAAGTAAGACATGAGCTGTCTTTATGCAAGAAGGTAAAAGATGTAGCTATTTGTGTAATTAGTAAATCGGGCAATACTACGGAGACTTTAGCAAATGCCACCGTGATTTTAGATGATTTGAAGACAAGATTTGGCGAAGCTATCTTTACCCAAACAATGTTCATTGGAAATGCAGGTACTGATTTTATGAGGCAAGGTAAAAAGATGAAAGTGCAATGCATAAGTATGCCGGAAGTTATTGGCGGTCGCTATTCAGTTGCTACAGCAGTTGGTTTGGTACCGCTTACTTTACTCGGGCATGATATAGACGAATTTATTGCTGGTTATGTAGATGCGGGGCATGAAACTTTGGAATCAGTAGTAGCTGATAGTGCGTCTCGTTTGGCTATTTACCACCAACTAAAATATCCACATTATAATTTTTTCGCTTTCGAAACTCGTCTAGAAAAACTTGGTAACTGGTACCGTCAATTATTTGGCGAAAGTCTTGGCAAAGAAAAGAACAAAATTGGAAAAGATGTCATGGGAGTAATGGTACCAGCCATTTCTACCCCAGTTGAACTTCATTCTGTTGGACAGTTATACATGAGTGGTGTGCCAGCTGTTTACACTGACTTTGTTACATTTGATGATGATGAATTAGACATCATGTTACCCAAGTCTAATAAACTTGCTCCGTCCCTTAAGGGTTATTCTTTGCAAGAAGTAGCTACTGCTCTTTATGGCGGAGTGATTGGCGCTTATCAAGCCCGACAATTGCCATATAGAGCAACTATCTTTGAGGAAGAACTGGCTTACTCAATGGGTCAGTTTATGGCTATGCGTATGCGAGAAGTGATGTATCTAGCCTATTTACTAAACGTTAATGCTTTTGATCAGCCAAACGTTGAACTCTACAAAACTAAAACCAAGGAGATTCTTTTTCCATCATGACTTACGTCCTCTTTGACATAGGTGGTACCAAAACAAGAGTTGGTCTATCTGAAGACTTGAAGACTATTAGTGGTAGCACATCATTTAGAACCAAGCAGTCTTTTACAGAAGGCGTAGATACAATTTATAAAGTTGCCTTGAAATTAGATCCCAAAGCTAAGATAAAAGTAGTAGCTGGTGGAATTCGGGGTCTTTTAAATGAGACCAAGACTGGTCTTGATAATGATTCTATTTTGTCTGACTGGGCAGGTAAACCCTTGACGGAAAAACTCCAGGAAAGGTTTTCAGCTCCAGTATATTTAGAAAATGATACAGCCATGGCTGGCTTAGGTGAGGCGGTCTTTGGCGCAGGGCAGGGGATGGATATAGTGGTTTATCATACAATTAGTACTGGTGTCGGTGGTGTAAAGATAGAACGTGGAGTGATTGATGAAGCCAGTTCTGGTTTTGAGCCCGGTCATCAAGTTTTAGATATTGACCGAACTATTTTGGGTGATGACATTACTCCAACCTTAGAGAACTTGGTTTCTGGTGCTGGTCTTGAAGCCAGGCTAGGTATGCCAGCCTATGAAATACCCCAAGAGGATATGATTTGGAATGAATTAGCTGAGTACCTAGCTCAGGGACTACGTAATACGATTCTTTATTGGTCTCCAGAGGTGATAGTGCTTGGCGGTTCGATGATAAACGGTGACCCAAAGATACAAATTGATGATATTCGTAAGTATACCGTTGATGTACTTGATAGTTTTGTTACTTGTCCATTTATAACCGTTGGGGTTCTAAAAGATGAGGCTGGATTGTATGGGGCGATGGCATATTTGCAAAATAAAAAGTAGCTTTTGGGGGCTAAAAATGTGTTTATAAAAAAGTTGCCTTAACCATAAACGGTTTTATTAAAAGCTGTTATAAGGGTTCTTAGGTTCAATAAGTAAGTGCACCACTCCGTTAAAATAACGGAGTATGCGGT
>DYNY01000026.1 GCA_020720815.1 Candidatus Elulimicrobium sp.
TCTGGCCTTCCTGGTGCCCAGCTTGTAAGTTTTCTAGGTCTTCAAGGCTAAGTTTATCAAGATCCTCAGAGGTCAGACGAGTAGCACCTAATTCTTGCCCTTTCTTAAAGTGTACATTTGGCTCTGGTTGATCAGTTTTATCTTGATTAGCATTAGTACTCGGCTTAACTTTTTGCTCCGCCTCGGTCGTTTGTACACTTTTAGACTGACTTTCTGCCTCGGTTTGAACAGGTTCTTGATTAACAGATTGAGTAGGTAAGCCTTTTAATTCGCTCAAGTCAACTGAGTATTCATGCTTACCATCTGTAACCACATGCAAACCTGGTGTATCTAAGTCGGGCCCTACATATGTCATTTCGGCATCATCTAAGGTTACCTTAGTGCCCTCGGGTATTTGTGCCGCAGGCTCTTGTGCTACCGGCTCTTGCGCTACCGGCTCTTGTGCTACAGGCACTGCCGGCTCTTGTGCTACAGGCACTGCAGGCTCTTGTGCTACAGGCACTGTAGGCTCTTGAGCTACAGGCTCTTGTGCCACAGGTAATTCGACGTTAACATTAAAGTACTTACTAGCGAAGTCTTGTGCAAAAAGAGCTTTATCTTCGTGGTTACCAGGTGCACTAAGTTTTTCATTAAATGCGCGTATAGTCCTGAATTCGGCTTCTTCACTTGGAGTTAAGTCAGACTTATTAGAAAGCTCATTAAGTCTATTACTTATCTGAGTATAGGCTTCACCTAATGAAATAGTAGGCCTTTCAAAAGTACTCACTGTTACTTCGGGGGCGGCTGTACGTAAACCTGCAAGTATACCTTGACGAACGGCATCAGATGGCGCGGTACCCAGGGAGGTTTGAATAGCCTTGTGGTCCAGGTCTGTTCGTGTATCCAAGAGAGCGTCTACATGGTCAGTAGTAAGTCCATGAGTAGCTAAAGCCTCCGGAGTATTCCGTAGAATAATAAGACCTACAGTAGATAGCCCAGCCTTATTAAGAATTTCTTGAGGAGTTTCTTGAGGATCTTTAGTTTCTGTAGAGCTTAAAGCTTTCTTTACAGCACCTGCTGTTGCCGCTACTGTACTAGTAGCTGACCCTAGTATAAAGGTAGACGGAGCTATTTCCTTAAATGAAGTACCTATATCAGAAGGACTAGCAAAAGACCTAGGAGCCTCATTAGTTAGCCCTAGGGCTGATTCAGCACGCTGTTGGCCTACTTGAGTTATAGTTTCTGTTGTTAGCTCGCCTGCTTGATTAGTAATAAACCCTGTTACAGCTTTCTTAAGGCCCTTACCTGCAAAACCTGATACTACTTTACCTAAACCAAAAACTCCAATAGCATTGCCAACTGCTTCAGGACCAGCTTCCCATAGAGCATGGTCAGAACGAATATCTTCAGTACTCTTTAAATAGTGCTCCTGTTCTTGAGATGTTAATTCTGTACCTCTAGCTTTAATAGAGTCAGCATTAGCTTTCTCAAGTAGTTGGCGTGTAAACATAGACTTATCCATGTTATACGCAAGTTTACCTGACGCCGCCATACCTGCAGTTATAGTAGCAGGCGCAGCTAAAGCTCCCAGTCCTGTAACTGTTTCTGTACCTGCTGCTATACCTGCAGTAACTGACGGAGCCATTGCTACTGCGCTAAATCCAGTAGACGCTGATGCGCCTACTATATCTTTGCGTTGTAGAGCATCTGTAAAAGGTAGAACTCTTTGGTCACTTTTACCTGAAGCTTCTAGTTCTTGTTGGCGCTGCTTAGTTCTAGCTGTATCGGCTTCTATCGCTGTATCTGCCCAAGTACGCCTAGCTAAAGGATTCGGGTCCTCTGCTAGCTGGCCCACCGCGCCAGCAACTCGTGTAGGAAAGTCATAGGCCATCCTACCTATATCTGCCACAGCGCCTAAGGGGTCCCACGTATTAGGTTTTTTAGGGGCTTCAGGTACTTCTTCCCACCCGTCCAAAGAAGACCCAGGTACTTCTTCCCACCCGTCTTTTTGTAAAGACTTAGTCATTATTTAGCTCCCTGCTTAAGTCTACGGTACTTTTTACCGTCTTCACCGATTTGGTACTCATAAGGGTCTTCAGACGGCTGAGGTGCTACTGGTCGTTTTATGTAAGTTCCATCTGCCTGTTGCTCTACTACGCCTTCCATAGTTCCACCTAGGCCTCCAATAGCAGGGGTCCCTGGGTCGTACTTTCTGAATGGCGCGCCTTGTGCCTTGCCACCTGTTAAAGCTTGACTAGCCTGCTCTACTTGTGTAAGTCTTTCAGGAGTCACCGTGGGGTCATACACTTCAGTAGCTAAACGGTTTTCTCTGTTACGTTCATCTGCTTGGGAGCCCCATAAGCCTTGTTGAGCTTTTGCAGTTTCTTGGTCTACTCCAAGTTTACCACGGTCAACTTCTGACTGAACTGCATACCGATCTTTAGTTATTGTGTTCTGAGTCTGATTATTAAGTCTCGCTGTAGCATTCTGCTGAAAATTATCATATGCTGCTTGTTGAGCTTGGTACGCGTCTATTGCAGCTTCTTGTCTACTAACAGTCATTCCAGAAAGACTAGGCATACTAGGCTTACTTGGAGCTTCTCCAAGTCCGCCATTTAGTGCTTGTCTTCTGGCTTCTGCTTCTGCGTAAGCCTTTTCACCTTTCTGCCGCTCTGCTACTAGACCCCTATGTGAACCAGTAAAAGCTGGTATCTCACTATTAGGAGTACTACCCGCGAACTCGACACTAAGGCCCCCATTATTGTACCGTATAGCTTGTCCAGGTTGGCGCTTAGCAAGTATATCCGCATTTGTTGGCTGCGCCGTCTTTGGTCTTAAAGCTTGAGAAGCTTGTGGAAAAGACTCTACGGGTACTACAGTTTTTACAGCTCGGTAGCCTTCAATAGGTTTACCAGTGGTATCAAGATTCGTATACGTAGTTTTTTCTGTAGCTTTAGGAACGTCTGCTTGACGTACTCCGCGTGTTCCGTCAAGCATATCTTGAAACCTCTGGTCATTAAAAATAGGAGCTTTAGTACCGAGTCGTTTTTCTTGTTCTTTATCCAGGGGGGCCGCCATTATAAGTTCTCCTTATTTAATTCCGTGTTGCTTTTGCTCTATATCAAGATGAACACTGTCTATTGAAAAATCACTTCCCATCACATTCATAAACTTAAAAGAACCGTGTGTAAAAGATAAACCTCGGCCAAGAGTAACTCGCCGTCGTTGCTGGCCCTCTGTTGATTCTCTCAGTATTGTATACTCTGGTGAAACTGTCTTTTCGTCTCCAGTAACATTACATTTTATATCACCCGTAAAGTCCCCACCGGAGATATACGCGTGTCGTAAACGCTTAGGGCGGGGGTCTCCAAAGTTAGTAAGTATTGGAATAAAATATGCATCAATTTTTGTATCGTTATCATCAGTTCCACAACAGGCTTTGAATAGCCCGCCCTGACCAGCGCCTAACATGACTCCATTAAACTGGCACATAGAAGTGTAGTTGAAATTGGTGTATTGTGTTGACGCGCTATTTTTTAAGTTGGTT
>DYNY01000005.1 GCA_020720815.1 Candidatus Elulimicrobium sp.
ACATCAGTCTGGGTTCTGCTGGAAGTAAGTCCGAACTTTTTGGTATAATGACCACCAAATTTGATTTGTTAAAGAAGTTGCCTCGGGGGGCTTCGCCCCTCGGCAACTTCTTTAACAAACACCACCAATGCAAAATGGGCACACTGAGATGGGTTTTTTGTTTGTAGATTTTAAGCAATGTACCTGCGACCAGCGTTTTTATGAGCGTAGGGAAATACTATAAAATGATAATACTGCCGTATTAAATACTCAATCTCGAATAATTTTTAGAATCTGGTCTCTTTTCTCCTGCATTAATTCTATTGTATTGGCTTCCAAATTTAAACGCATTACCGGGTCATTAGCTGATGGTCTTACGTTGCACCACCAGTCCTTAGCTTCGATTGAAATTCCGTCCTGTTTAGATATATTTAAGTGAAGAAATTCATTTTCAAGATCATTATATACTTCGTTTGGGGTACGACTTATTGTACTGTTTATTTCACCGCTTTGACTATACTTTTTTATTTCCTTAACAAGAGTACTTAAAGATTTTTTTTCTTTCGCCATTATTTCCATAATGATAAAAACTGGTAATGGACCACCTTCAGAAAAAAAGGATTGTTTGAAGAAGAAATGTCCAGATAATTCTAATCCCAAGATAGCACCTTCATTGCGCATTCGTGTTCGAATATGCGTATGACCAACTTTTTCACGCACAACAACACCGCCCAACCTTTCAATTTCTTCAACTACGCAGCGAGAGGATCTAATATCGCAAACAATTGTCGCCTTCGGATGTTCAGCTAAAACATATCTAGCTAATAATGCACCAATTAAGTCACTGGCTATTGGTTTACCTAATTCATCAACAAATCCGACTCGGTCAGCATCCCCATCGAAGGCGACGCCCAAATCTGCTTTCCGACAAGTCACCTCTTCTCCAAGTGAAAGTAAAGCCTCGTGCTTGATTGGATTAGCCTCATGGTTGGGGCAAGTATGATCATAAGTATCAAAAATAGTATAAACAGTTATGTCGGGTTCAAAAGCTCGAAAAGTATTAATCTCCAGGATACCAATCATGTTGGCGGGGTCAATCACTAGCGAAAGCCCTGAGCTAGTTAAATCATGCTTAGTCTTGAATTTTTCTATCCAATCTTTTTGCAAAGCATGAGTAGTTAAAGTACCGTGTATTACTTCTTCGGAAAAAGTATGAGTGCCAACAATACCACGTATAAGTTGTAAAACATCACTTGTTACCGGTCTAGCATCCTCTACGGTAATTTTAAGCCCGTTATAGTCTGAAGGCATATGCGAAGCCGTAATCATGACCGTCATATCAACACTAGTAGAGCCACACATATAATACGACATTGGGGTAGTACAAAGACCAAGATCAATAACATTAACACCGCTTTCTAAAAAACCTCGAGATAATGCCGAAAAAAGTTCTGAGGCCGAAGGTCGTATGTCATAACCGATGGCGACGTTTTTGACTAAAAAATGTAAGGTCAATGCTTTGGCAATTTTATAGACCTCAGTATCAGTAATTTCCTCGGGGTATTTACCACGAATATCAAAATCTCTATAAATAGTTTTTTGGTTTTCAAAAGTCACGGTGTTATTTTATGGCCGTTAAGTTAGTGACATGTACATCCAAGTTTATTAGCTCATATGCACAAATTTATCTATTGAAAGAATAAATCTTTGCTATTATAACACTATGAACACAAGCATAATAATTTTTAGTATTGTCCAGGCTATTAGTATCTCACTTGGGGTAGGAAGTGCTACTATCGCCATTTTAAACTTCTTTCAAGCCATTAAAGATGGAATGATTGATCCAGCTGAACGATCATTTTTAGGTATTACCTATATAGTATTACGAGTAGCAATGATTATGATACTTTTAACCACTATAAGCTTAGCTATGTTTGGTTATTACCAAACTGGGTCTGATTACATTACTAGTTACGTTATCGCACAGATTTCACTCATCCTAATTCTTTTTGTTAATGCCACCCTAATGACATTACATATAGTGCCAAAGGCTCTTGGCCCGGCCATACAAGCCAGTAGTTGGTATTCACTAGGGTTTATTTTAGCCTTAGCGCAACAAGGTTTAGGTGGCTTTACGTTTACCACTTTTACCTTGTTGTATGTTGGACTGATTATTGTTGCTACTTTTATTATCGGAGCTATTATGCAATATCAAAGAAAAAACTAGAATCAAATTTAGGTTAGATTATCATTTAATAATTAAAGATTTTTTTAGTTCATTTCGATAAAATAAAGTGGGGACAAGAATTAGGGTAAGTACCATTGCAAAAGTCAGTCCAAACATAATAGCAAATGCTAGTGGACTCCAGAAGTCAGAAATGGTTGAAAGGGGGACCATACCTACTACTGTTGTAATGGTAGTAAGCATAATTGGTCTAAATCGAGATACTGAAGCATCAGCCACTTGATCAAGTAGTGAGGTACCAGTTATATTAGTTGCTTTGTGGTTAATTAATGAATCTAGCAAAATAATCGCATGATTAATTATAACTCCGGCTAAAGCTATTACACCCAATAGGGAAGTAAATGATAAGGCTAAGCCAGTGATAGTAAGTCCAGCAAAGACGCCAATTAAAGAATACGGTACAGCTAAGAGTAAGTACAAGGAATATCTGATTGAGTTGAAGGATAATACTAAAATGGCCAACATTAGTAGCAAACCGGCAACTAATGCCAAAAACATTTCAGTAAAAGATTGGTTGATATCTTCCGCTTCTCCGCCATAGGTAATTGTCATGTCACCAGCTAAATCTAGTTCAGATTCACTCTTTTTAAATTCGGTTAGAATTTCGGTTGCTGTTGTATCACCAGTTGTGTAAGCTTGGACTTCAATCACTCGGCGTTTATTTTCACGATTTATGGCAGCGTTTGCCGGAGACATTTTGTCGGAAATAATCGAACCAAGCAAAATACTTTGTCCAGTCTGAGTGGCAATCTGAATACTTTTTAGTTCATCTATTTGAGTCTCCTGTATGGTAGACCAAGTTAATAACTCATCTGGAGAGCCTAATCTGACTCGAACATCAATATCTTCACCATCACGATTTAAGGTAGTAGCTGTTACACCAAACACGCTAGCGCGCAAAGCACTAGAAATAAGAGCCGGATTGACTCCTAGCTGACTTGTCTTTCCTTTATCAATTTCGATAACAAATTCGATTGCACTACTATCAGCTGTTGTTTCTACATCACGTATCCCTGCGATTGAAGTCAATTTAACTGCTACTTCTTCTGCCACTTCCGATAAACTAGCAGGGTCACCACCACTCAGTTTTATTACTACCGGTGCTCCGGTTGGCGGTCCATTTTGTTGTTCAGTAATTTTTACTACAGCATCTGTAATTTTTACGAACTTGTTTCTTAATTTTTCAGAAATTTCAGCACTAGTCACAGACCGGTCCTCTTTTAGGGTGACTGTGATATTACCAAAGCGTCCACCTGAGCCACCACTACCAGTAAAAACTGAACCAGAACCAACGTTAGTAGCAAACGATTCAACATCGGGTATTTGGTAAAGAATTTCCTCCACTTCCTTGATTGCAGAATCAGTTACAGCTAAAGGACTACCTTGTTTTGTTTCAATATCTACATAAATAAAATCTACGTTTTCTGGTGGAAAAAAAATTACTTTGAGTGCACCGGTAGCAGGAAGAGTCAAAGAAACAATGAAAGCAATAAATAATGACCAAAGAAAAATTCTTTGGTGCTTAGTATTTTTTAAAAAGCTTACTAGATGTGTTCGATACCATGTTTGGGCTAACTTTGTATAATACTCTTGTTTCTCTTCAAATTTATTTGCCTTTGTGGTAGTCGCCAGAGTAATTGCGATTAGTGGAACCATGCCGAGGGCGACAATTATGGAGGCTAATAGAACAAATATTATAGTGAACGGGATAGATGCGATAAACTCACCAATTACTCCGGAAAGGAAAAATAGAGGTGCAAATACAGCCACCGTCGTCATTGTACCAGCGATAAGTGGCCAAGAATACTCTTTGATTGTTTCTTGTGCAGCAAAAAGTGCATCACCACGCTTTTGAATTCTTGTATGAATAGCTTCTGTTACCACAATGCCTGAATCAACCAAAATACCGACTGCTAGGATTAAGGCAAATAGTGAAATAAAGTTTATGGTATTACCAGACATGTATAGACCAATAAAAGCAATCACGAATGAAAGTGGGATAGAAAGGCCGGCTACTAGGGATTCACGCCAGCCGATAGTTAAAAGTAGGCTAACCATAACTAATAAGACAGTTTCAAGACCAGCTTTTATTAGCTCACTTAAGTCCGTGTATGTTTGTTCGCCTAGGTCATAAACAACTAAAACTTGCGAATTTTGAAGCAAACCACCAGGCCCCTGTAATTTAGCCAACTGTTCATTCACAGCATCTGACATAGTGGTTACGTTTTCCTCAGATTTTTTAAAAATGGACAATGTCATGGCCGACTCAGCCATAGCATTGGCGACTGATACCCTAGAGACAGTACTTACTGGTGCCACGGTCTCAGCAACAATTGCAACATCACGTAAATATACTGGAACGCCAGCACGGTTAGCCACAATTATATTCTCAATGTCTGTAATGTTTTGTAGGGTGCTATCAATACGAACACTATATTCAATATTTGCCGTTTGAATAATACCAACAGGATAAGTGCTGTTACCACTAGAAATAGCAGCAGTAATTTCACCGACGCTAAGTCCGTACTTTGCTAAACGTGCAGGTTCAATTACAACTTGCACTTCACGATTTCGAGTACCACTAATTACCACCTCACTGACACCAGGAACTGATTTAAATTCATCAGCTAATAATTCACTAAGGGCAGTAAATTCTGTCGGAGTAGCATCTGAGGATATTGAAATAACTAAGATTGGTTGATTGGCAAAATTTACTTCTGACACAAAAGGATCTTCTACTTCACGCGGAAGTTCCCCCACAACTGAGTCAACTGCGTCACGTAATTCTTGCAACGAAGCATCAATATCCGCTGATGCGTCAAACTCGGCGGTGATATTAGACACTCCATCGCGCGAAACAGAAGTTAAATTATCTAGGCCCTTAATATTTTCAATAGAATCTTCTAATGTAGCTGTTACTAATTCTTCAACATCAGACGCACTAGCTCCGGGATAAATTGTAGTAACAATACCGACCGGAACAATTACTTCTGGTGCAGACTCCTTTGGTATTGCGACCAAAGTGTAAAGACCAACTGCCACTAAAGTTGCAATTACCAACCAACTAAACTCTTGTTTGCGAAGAAAAAAAATCCAGAAATTATGCATACTATTTAGCTCTAATATTTACTAAATCTCCAGCTTTTAAACCTCTGGCATCAAGCACAATTTCAGTGTCGAGGGTTATTCCGCTATGAACTATTACTTGATTTCCAGAAACGGGACCAAGAACAACTGTTCTTGTTTGCAGTTTATTATCTTCAGTTACGATAAAGACGAAAGCGTCGTTTGTGCCTAGCTTAATAGCCGATAATGGAACAATTATTTCTTGATTGTTTAACTTGTTTGATTTAGAGGCAATTACTCGAACAGTATTTCCAGCTTTAAGATTTCCACTTATAACACCAATCCTAACTTCAATTTTACCAGTCGCAAGGTCTACAGCCGGAGAAATGTTTGTCACTGTGCCTGATGCCGTACCACCAAGCGCTACTACATCGCCAATCATAATCTGACTGCTCTCAGCAGTATCGATATAGGTAGTTATCTCAAGTCCGTTATTGTTAGCAATTTCTGCTAGTGGAGCTCCTACACCAACATAGTCACCGGCCCGTACGGAAAGTTGATTTATTGTTCCAGTGATAGGTGATCGGACGACAGTCTTCTCATAGTTGGCTTGAGCGGAGCGTAAACTACCTAAGGCTTGTTTTACTTGTGCATCCATAGCCGAAGCATTTCCACCACTAGCGGAAAGCTTAGCCTTAGCTAAACCATCAACACCATCCCAAATAGCTTTTTCGGCCGTCTCAAGACTAAAAATAACTGAGACAAGCCTAGATCGGGCATTACTGAGCTGTGCAGCAATAGTTTCAATTTCCAAGTCTGAAAAGCTAGAAGTGTTATCATGTTCACTAACTAATGGTATTAAAATATCAACTAGATTTAGAAGACGAAGTACCTCCGCTTTAGAAACTTGTAGTCGAGATAAAATAGCCGGTGTTTGATTACCAACAAGAGTCGCTTTGTTCCAGGTAGCGAGAATATTACGAAATGCTACTCTTTCCTCATTTAAAAAAGTAGTTTGACCGCGACCATTGATTCTTAATCCGATAAAACCACTGTTAGCAGAAGAAAATAGCTGATCGATATTATTAAGCAAAACATCACTAATAGTGGTGAAAGCTGTCTGGTTTGCCACCCGAGTAGTATCTATTGCACTATCAAGTCGAGTTTCTGCTTCTGTTACACTGATGTCAGATTGGGCAGATTGAGACAAGATGGCTTCATAGTATCCCTCGGCCTGTAGTAAAGACGCCTTTTGTGAAGCGTTTTCTAACTGCGTAATAATTGTGCCAGGGGATACAACTTGCCCCAAAGAAACATTTACTGATAACACGCGTCCGCCAACTTCAGCTTGTAGTTTAGCTTGTGTTTTAGCTGATACCACACCAATAACCTCAAGAGAATTATTACTTTGTAAGGCAGCTGAACTACTAAGTTCAACAGTGGGTTTAGGAGTTTCTTCTATTAAACTCTTATCACTAGAAGAACTGGTTTTAAAAATTAAAAAACCCACTAAAATTACTAGAGTTATTAAGACAATATATACTGTGCGTTTACCATACCAACCATAAAACTTCTTTAACATAAACAACGCATAGATAATTAAATAATTTTTAAAGTGTAACACATAAAACCTTATTTGTCCATACTAATTTAAGTCTTTTTTAAACCATACCAACAAGGTATTTTGTGTCCTGTATTAAGCCAACGGCTTCTAAAATAATAATACTTTGTTAGGTTAAATTTGATTGTCATTTTAGTAAAAACATTTGATTAAGGTTATATGATATCAAACCTATAGAGCATCATAATGAACGAACTTGTAAACTCAAAATAGCTCAAATTATGATACAATCTCACACATTATGTTTGGAAAATTAAAACAATACGCATTAAAAAAAGTCCTTAAGTCGCAGATGAAAAACGTACCAGCTGACCAACAACAAATGATTATGGAAATGTTGGAGAAAGATCCAGCCTTATTTGAAAAAATTGCCAGGGAAACACAAGAGGAGTTAAAAAAGAATGGCAATAATCAGATGGCGGCAGCCATGAAGGTACTGCCAAAGTATCAAAAGGAGATCATGAATGTTATGAGTCCAGAAATGAAAGACAAATTAATAAAAATGCAAATTGGATCTCAAGGCAAGTTCAATCCAAATGGAAGTATTCGCCAGTAAAAAGTAATCAACACGCCCATAACTACGTTATGGGCGTGTTCCGCTATACTATTAGTATATGCAAAATCCCAAAAATATTGTGCTGTTGTGTGGGCATCCCGATACAGATTCTTTCAGTGCTATGATGACCGATCATTATCAAGCCGGAGCTGAAGATGCAGGACATACTGTATCGCGAGTCAATATTGGTGAACTACACTTTGACCCGGTTTTACATAAGGGTTACAAAGAAATACAAGCTCTAGAACCTGATTTGATTGAGTTACAAAATAAGTTTTTAGCAGCTGACCATATTGTAATTGTTTACCCAAATTGGTGGTGTACTATGCCAGCTGTATTGAAAGGTCTATTTGATAGATTTTGGCTACCTGGTTTTGCTTTCAACATAAACAAGGAAACTAAAAAAATTGACAGGCACTTAAGTGGCAAAACTGGTCGAATAATAATTTTATCCGGGTTACATAGCCCTTTCATGACTTGGTGGAAATTTGGTGATTTTACTAACGAAATTCAATACGGCATCATGGAATTTTCTGGTATACGAACTGAAGTAACAGCTTTCGGTCCTTCAGAAAAAGTAGACGAAACAACGCGAAATAAATGGCTGAAAGAAGTAGAAAAATTAGGTAAAAAAGGTCTCTAAAGAAGAAGCAAAACCCTTAGAAACCTTGACTTATAAGGTGTTTTGTACTATTATAAAAATAGTAGATGCTTAAAATATAAGCATTAAAATTGTTCCCCACAACTAATTGGAGGCTCTAATGAGCAAACATTTCATGGCCATTATGACCAGCTTGATTGCGGCACTCATTTCTGGGTGCACCACGGTACTGTACCCAGGCACTCTGACCATTGGCGGCGGCGCTACTTATGCCACCAAAAAAATACCCCCAGTTTGCTTTTGGGATAAAATGGATTCCCGGCACGGGAGCATATCACAACGTTCGTTTTCACGAACCTGTACTGAGACGTACAATCTGGGTGAGTTGACCTGCACCCGGACCTGGCGAGAAAGCTGGGCTCGTCAAGATGCACCCGGTAGCAAAAACGACGTTCGGTCATCGAGCTACCACTCAAGTCAGCCACGCTGTGTACCACGCCCAGCACCAAGGTATACACCCACTCCCAGGTCGTGGACGCAACCGCAAGGAATGCCTTTGTTTCAGCAGGCACCGGCACCACGTGTGATACCTGCTTAGTCAGGTATCACTCAACACAAAAAAGCATTGCCCTCCGGCAATGCTTTTTCAATGATTTAAATGTTATATTTTTATATTTGAATGATAAAGTTACTTGGTACCTAGATTTAATTAAACCGACCTGTGCACCCAGAGGTTGGTTGGTTCGGCCAGGTCTGGAGCGTTTTATATATTAAAATCTTTGCTTCGCGACTGTACTTCAACTCACTATCACTTACTCAAACTGGTAAAACCTATTGACCTTGTCCATACAGCGACTTTAATAGCACTACGTGTTCCTCGTAGGTATTGGTGCAATGAAAGCCACCGTCATCATCATGGAAATAAAACATACATTTGGTGTTGCGCGGATTTAATGCTGCTACTACAGCTTCAACCGAAGGATTAGCGATTGGTGAGGGTGGAAGGCCAATTTCTTGATAGGTATTATAAGGAGATTCTATAAATTTATCCCCAGGCTTTATCTTTGGCCACCATTTATTCTCATCAATAAGACCCCCTCTGGTGTACTGCAAACTTGCATCAAGTTGTAGTGGCATGTCAATAAACAAGCGATTCCAGATTACTCCAGAAATTATTCGCATATCAGTAAAATCATAAGCTTCACGTTCTAAAAGCGAAGCAATAGTCAAGGCATTTTTTAAAGGTACTTTAGCTGAGACAATTTCATCATAACGATTTGCTATTTCCTCGGAAAACTTAGCTAACACTAAGTCAGCTACATCTTTTGGTGTGGCTGTTTTTGCTACCGTGTAACGACCAGGGTAAAATTTACCATCTGAAAAAGTCGGTACGGAATCAATTACTAGGTTTAAGAATTCTTTTTTCTCATATTCGCTCCAATCAAGAATATCGCCAAAGTTTTTTACCACCTCTTCTTTTCGTTCGCCAGAATATATAACAAGTATTCGAGTTAGAGGTGAGGCTAATTGCTGATAGAAATCTAGTTTGGCTAGTTCATAAATTAATTTATCTAAAAAACGTTCTTTTTTCCTTAGGTCAGGATTGATTGATAAATACTGTCTAACATAAATATCTACGGCTGGATCCTCTACAATAATTTCTTCCTTCGGACTGACCCCAACTGGAAACGGTAAAGCGAGATGGTTATCGGTGACAGTCTTAGTATCTGTTTCATCATATTTTAAACTTACTGCGTAGATACCAAAAGTTATAACAGCTATACAAAAAGCACCAGTTATAATGAATATTAAAAAATAGAGCGGTGAACGAAATAACCACTTCATAATGATATTATTATTTTACATTATTTATGAAGTTATAGCAGTCCATATCTTTTAAATATGGTAATATTCTGAAATGTTTTATAGAACTTTTGGGCGAGAAGTGGCCGGTATTTTACTTAAAGCGTTCGTGATGATTTTATCCCTTATCTTTGTTTTTGCCTTTATAGATTCTTGGTATAAAAATAAAAGCATTAGCGAAGGTAACTGTAACATTGCCGTATTACCGATTGAAGGTGTGATACTACCATTTTATGGTTATGATGACTACCCACTAGTTGTAACACCAGGCTCGGTTAGAGACTTTATAAATAGAGCTGAGGATGACAAAAATATTAAAGGCTTACTATTTGAAATAAATTCTTCTGGTGGTACACCGGTAGCATCTGAGCAAATTAGTTATTATATTAGCAATAGTAGTTTGCCTACCATTGGACTTATTGGTGATATTGGTGCTTCTGGTGCTTATCTGGTGGCGGCTAGTACTGACACCATTATAGCTTCAGCTATGTCAGATGTTGGTAGTATTGGCGTTACAATGTCTTATCTAGAAAATACTGTTAAAAATGAAGAGGAGGGAGTTAGTTTTGTGGAACTAACTTCTGGTAAATTTAAAGAGGCCGGTAACCCAAACCGTGAATTATCTGAAGAAGAACGGGTACTGTTTGAAAGTGATTTAAAGATTGTTCATGATGAATTCGTTAGACAGATAGCGGAGCGGAGAAATAAGTCAGTCGAAGAAATACAAACTTTGGCCGACGGTTCCTCCATGCCGGGAATTATAGCTCTAGAAAAGGGTTTAATTGATCAAATCGGTAATCGAAGTTCCGTCAAAAAGACATTTTCCGCCCAATTAGGGTTAAGCCTAGACGAAATAGTTTTTTGTGAGTATTCACCCAAGACTTTTACCTACTAAAAAATAACTAGCAAGCAGTTATGTATTAGTCATTTTAAAATGATGTTTTAATTAATCGTCATTTAAACTATCTAATGCCTCAACCAACATGAGTTTGTGGGTAAATTCACGATGTTCACTGATTCGTTCGTCTGCCATATGAATCATATTACGTTGACATGCTATGGCTTCATTAGCAAAAGAAAGCATTTCCTTAGTTCGTTTTCTTTCGGTTTGACTTTTATTATCTGTGTCTTTAATTGACATTATAAAATCTCTGAATTCTGAAACAAATTGAGCGGTTGATACTACATCTGAGTGTAGTTCACCTAAAATTAAATCTGCGTGATCAAGCCACTCTTCCCAATAGTCTGAATAAGGGCCGTACTGTTTATGAGTATCAAATTTAGCAGAAGTAATAATATTAGTATAATAGTGAATTCTCACTCGTAGTTTGTCGAGATTGTTTTGGTTCTGTACTAAGAGTAAATACTGACTATCCATAGTCGTATTCTAGCACCAGAATAAACCAATAAAGTCAATTAGTAACACATTAAACGTTAATGGGGCAAGACCGTATCTTATCTAATTAAAAGACGCAACCAAAGTTGCGTCTTTTTTTACCTAAGACTTCACAAGGTGGTTAAGGCGTTATCACCGCCTTGTTACTGACAACCCTTGTGCGGTTGTTCCTCACCCTGTCCTTGTGGCGCAGGACACAACGATCCAACTTTTCCATCAGTTTGTCGATGGCGGCGTAGAGATCTTCGTGTGAGTGCTCTACGTAGATGTTACGGCCTTTCACACGCAGGGTCACTTCGGCTTTTTGTCTCTGCTCCTTCTCCGTAACTTTCTCCACCGTCAACAATACGCAGATGCTGTTGATCTGACTGAAATGCCACATCACGCACTTCAACTTGCTGTGCACGTATTTTCGCAATGCGGGTGTGACTTCCAAGTGGTGACCGGAAATTGTGAGGTTCATCCTCATCTCTCCTACTTATTCAAGAACTGACCGCATGAAAGATTCCTCATCATGTACGGTAGCAAAAATACTACCAGATTTTTTTGATTTGTCTAGATGGTAATACACAAGCACTATGACATTTAAAGCATTTTTGTTGGAGAACTGATTTGATTCTAAATTTATTGAGTATATTACACACTTACATTAGCTAAAATTTAAATATCTGGTAACTTATAGTGATTATGTCAAAACTTGCTGTCGGGATAGTCGGTCTCCCCAATGTCGGAAAATCTACTTTATTCACCGCTCTTACTAAAAATGAGGTTTTAATTGCTAATTATCCTTTTGCAACTATTGATCCATCGGTTGGGGTAGTGGCTGTACCAGACAGTCGTTTAGCAACCTTATCGGCTATCTCAGGCTCCAAAGAAATCATTCCTGCTATTATAGAGTTTGTTGATATTGCTGGGTTAGTAGCGGGAGCCTCTTCAGGAGAAGGTCTGGGTAATAAATTCCTTGCCAGCATCCGCGAGACCGATATGATTGCTGAAGTAGTGCGTATTTTTGAAGACTCTGACATTCATCACGTTGCGGGCGGTATTGACCCTCTATCTGATATTGAAGTAATTAATCTAGAGCTTATTTTGGCTGACGCGGAGACAGTTGGGAAGCGTTTAAGTAATGTTGAACGCGATGCCAAGCGTGGCGATAAGGGGGCTGAAGTTGAGCATGGTGTACTAAGTAGACTCCTACCACACCTAGAGAGTGGGAAATTGGCTAATGCTTTAGGGATGAACGAAGAAGAACAAAAACTGGTTAAGGGGCTTCATCTTCTAACCATGAAGCCATTTTTGTATGTCTGTAATAAAATGACTGACGGTTACAACCTAGACGAACAAAATGACGACCGTTGGGTAAGGTTAATGGAATTTTTTACCAACACTGGTGCTGAGTACGTGGTAGTTGATGCTGGAATGGAACATGAGCTAAAAGATCTAAGTGATGAAGAAAAAAATGAATTTAGACGAGAGTACGGTGCACAGGGAAGTGGCGTCGAAAATCTTATTCGGGCTTGTTATCACCGTCTAGGGTTAATGAGCTATTTAACTACTGGAGAGAAGGAAACCCATGCTTGGACTGTACCAGTTGGTTCAATTGGTCCTAAGGCAGCCGCTGCAATTCATACTGATTTTGAAAAGAAATACATCCGTGCTCAAGTAGTATCATTTGATGACCTGGTAACAGCTGGTTCACTAGCTAAGGCCCGCGAACTCGGCAAACTCCGCACTGAAGGTAAAGACTACATTGTTAAAGACGGTGATGTGATTGAGTTTTTGATATAAAACAAACTAACTCAACTCACTCGGTGGACTTAGTCTTTGTACTGGACTAACGACATTAGGATTCCAATCCGCTTTTATTTCTCCATGTTCTTTCTCATATTGAGTAATTTGGTGACTTAGGTATTCACGCAAACGCTTAAGATGCTGAGGAGTCAGTGAATAAATGTTTGCCTGGGCTCCGGAGCTCAGAGCCATGACAAAATACTCTGGTGTGTAACCAACATTAATACTTTCGCAAAACAACTTTGGGGCTTTTTTTAAATCTTCTGGTTTCATATCTTTCTATTATCGCACACAACTTCACCTCTCGTCCAAAAGTTTGACAAATGTATGGGTTAATAGCAGAATCTGAATTAGATTCTTGTTCTGATGCTCAGCATCACCTACAACCTTAACCTTGATCGGAGCAGACGTGCAAAACTTCAAACTAGTTACCTCGCAGGTTGGCATCATTAAAAGCTGGCAAACACACAGCGGTACAAACATACTTTATCCGGCTTTCACCACCACAGAAGGAAAGGAGAGGGGTGGATGCTTTCCGGCCGTACCTGTCTTTGGAGCAGTACCTAATACTCATGCCTGGCAAAGAGCGACCTTAGCGAAACATGGGCTCATTCGCCTAGTAAACGAAAGTTATCCGGTAGTGTCTGACCATGACGCAGATAATCGCTACCGAACTTTCACCATGAGTTTTCCGGCGCGCGAGAGCTACCCCTGGAGCTTTACGGTGAGTAATCGGCTCTGCGTTAGTTTGTCCGGGCAAAATCTCGACTACTGGATAACGGTCAGGCGAGCTGAAGAGTGCGAGACTAAACAGCAGATGCCACTTTCATTTGGGCTTCATCCATATTTTCCGACCAACGGTTTTGGCTGGGAAGTAATCGAGCGTGGACGAACTTTGATCCATAGCCAGGATGTAGTCGAGCCGTCAGTCAGCTTTAACCTAAGTGACGAGGAAGTATATCTGCGGATGCACGGGGCAGTCTACCGACTAACTTTACGCAACTACGACCAAATCACCATCTGGTCAGATCAGACCAGTAAGTACATTTGTGTTGAACCAACCAGGGGCAGGCGCGAAGAAATTGTCCTCCGTCCCGGGGAAGGACACTCCGCCCGATGCAATATTGAGTACCTTCCCAAGCCGGTGTGATTCAAGTACCAACGTCTAAGTAGAAGCCCACCATGAGTAATTGAGGTGGGCTTTTCTCATTTTGTTACTTTTCGCCTAAATCAGGCGTATACTACAGTATATGGAAAATAACACCGCTAAACATTTTGCACTACAACTAGGATCACTAATTAGTCTTTATTTATCGTTATCTTTTCTAATTGTTTTATTGTTTGGCATTATTAATGTTTTGTATCCTGATGCCGTAGAAGGTTACTGGGGAATAGAAAGCGCTACCAATAACATTCGCCTAGGTATAGCTATAGTATTAGTATTTTTTCCCACTTACTTAGTCCTCACTAGGTTGGTCAATACCGAAAGGCGTCATGAGGTCACCAGTGCTTATCTAGTACTGACAAAGTGGTTAATCTACTTATCGCTTTTAGTTGGAGGAGGGGTTCTCCTTGGCGACTTAGTGACGGTCATTATGGCTTTTCTTGATGGTGAACTAACCCAAAGATTTATTTTTAAAGCCACTACTGTAGTAGTAGTGGTTGGTGTTGCTTTTTATTACTACTTACAAGACGCTCGGGGTTATTGGCTTAAGGATGAAAAGACATCTATTTATTTCGGTGTTGGGTCAACGATCGTTGTTTTAATTTCTCTTATCTATGGCTTTATGCATATAGAGACCCCAACCATAGTGAGGGAGATGAAGCTAGATCAAACCCAACTATCCGATCTCCAACAAATTCAAAACAAAATAGAAGAAGCGTTACTCCTAAGCAGTAGCGCTTTACCGGCCACTCTAGCTGAAGTTTACAATGGATTTCCAGTACCAATGGCACCAGAAAAACGCGATGCCTACACTTACGAAGTAACTACTAAAGGCTTTAATCTTTGTGCTACATTTTCTGCTGACTCACCAGAATCAGTCGAGGTTATGTTTAAGGATCCATATATGCCTACTACACCAATCAAAAACGCCAACAGCTGGTCATATAAAGAAGGGCGGTATTGTTTTGAACGAATAGTAAATTAACTCTTATTTTCTAGATAAAAACCACTAAGTATTTCTTAGTGGTTTTTTACAATCTTGTAAAACATGGCATACTAAACTTCTACTTATTGGTTAAGCAGGGTTCCTTATGCATAAAAAGTTTGATAATGCAGAGATTGAAAAAAAATGGCAAGCTAAATGGCAAGAAAGTGGAATACACGACGTGGGTCTACGTGACAACAGCAAAGAAAAGGAGTATGTGCTCGTCGAATGGCCATATCCGTCAGGAAATCTCCACATTGGGCACTGGTATGCTTTTGCCGTACCTGACATCTATGTTCGCTACAAACGTATGATGGGGAAGCAGGTTCTTTATCCTATAGGCTTTGACGCTTTTGGTCTTCCGGCTGAAAATGCGGCTATCAAACGCAACCTTGACCCTAAAGCTTGGACGAACGACAACATTGCCTACATGAAGACCCAGCTCGCGAGCATGGGGAATGCTTTTTCCTGGGACAAAACCTGCAACTCAACCGACCCAGAATACTACAAGTGGACCCAAATGATGTTCACTAAGTTTTTTGACAACGGTATTGCTTATCGTGGGAAGGGTGTAGTGAATTGGTGTCCAGGCTGCAATACGGTGATAGCCAACGAACAAGTACTAGTAGACGGTACTTGTGAGCGCTCAGGCGATGTAATAGAGAAACGCGAAATGCCCCAGTGGATGCTTCGTATCACGAAGTACGCTGACCGCCTAATAGATGACCTTGATGCACTAAATTGGCCGGAACATATAAAAGAAGCGCAAAGACAATGGATTGGACGATCTAAGGGTGCACTTATTGATTTCAAACTAAACGCAACCGGTGCAAATGAAAACGATGAAAATAGTACGATCGATCGTACTATTAGTGTTTTCACAACTAGGCCGGACACGCTTTACGGGGCTACCTACTTAGTACTAGCCCCAGAACATGCCCTGGTGGTTCAAAACGAGGCAAACATAGCCAATTGGAGTGAAGTAGCTAGTTATATTGCTTTAACTAAACAAAAAGCCGAGCAGGACCGTTTGGACAACACAAAAGAAAAAACTGGAGTAAGGCTAGGAGGGATAACAGCAACCAATCCCGCAAGTGGAGAAGAGATACCCGTCTACATTTCCGATTACGTCCTGGCTTCTTATGGCACCGGCGCCATTATGGCCGTACCAGCGCATGACGAGCGCGATAATGCTTTTGCGAAAAAGTTTGGTATAGAGATTAGGAATGTTATTTCTCCATTTGATTTTGAAACAAAACAACATATAAATTGGATGACAAATGTAGGAGAAGATAGTCAAAAAGTACTGGCTGAGATCCACGCCGGGACAAGAATTTATGAATATAAAGGAAAGTTGACTAACTCAGGTGAGTTTAATGGCTTAGACTCTGAAGAAGTAAAAGAAGCCATTGTGAAAAAAGTCGGAGGGAGGATGACCTCGACCTACCGCTTACGTGATTGGTCAGTTGGCCGGCAACGCTATTGGGGGGTACCAATTCCGATTGTCTATGACCCGGAAGGGAAGGCTCATACAGTGCCAAAGAAGCATCTGCCTTGGCTATTGCCAGAGGATGTCGATTTCAAACCGACTGGTATTGCACCTTTGGCTAAGAGTGAAGCGCTCAAGAAGCGCACGGAAGAAATTTTTGGCCAGGGTTGGACTCCGGAAGTAGAAACGATGGATACTTTTGTGGATTCCTCTTGGTATTTCCTACGCTATCTCGATAACCACAACCCTAATTCGCTATCGACTCTAGAGACACAGAAAGACTGGATGCCAATTGATATTTACTTTGGTGGAGCTGAGCATACCACTATGCACTTACTCTACTCGCGCTTTTGGCAAAAAGCCCTCTTGGACTTAGAGCTAGTTAGCGAAAGTGAACCATACAAAAGACGCATCAATCGCGGACTTATCTTAGGTCCTGATGGTAACAAGATGAGTAAGAGTAAAGGCAATGTGATCGACCCCGATGATCATGTCAAGACGGTAGGGGCGGATGTAGTAAAAATGTACTTAGCTTTTATGGGACCGTATGAAGGCAGTAATTACCCCTTTGACCTGGGGGGTATTGCTGGCGTTAGACGTTTTCTCGAACGGGTTTATGGATTAAATGAACATATTGTTGAAGTCGAACCAAAAGAGATCACCACTCTGCTCCATAAAACAATCGCCAAAGTAGGTAAAGATATAGAAACATTTAAATTCAACACCGCCATTAGTGCTATGATGATACTTGTTAATAAGGCCGAAAAAACTGGTTTGACTGAAACATCTTACGATGCCTTTATTAGAGTCATTGCGCCTTTTGCACCCCACCTAAGTGAAGAAATTTGGTCTAATTTAGGCCATAAAGAATCAGTTCATATGACTAAATTTCCGGAAGCCGATTATAATCTTTTGACCGATGAAACGATTACTATCGGGGTGCAAGTTAACGGGAAATTGCGTGGTACGGTCAATGCAAGTCCTACTGCAACAGAACAAGAGATAACTAATTTGGCTTTGACAAATAAGGATATTATTAGATACGCAATACCTCAAAGTATTAGAAAAGTAATCTACGTTCCCGGTAGAATCCTCAACTTAATAATTGGAAAGTAAAAACGCTATCCACTGTATGATTTGACCTTATTTATTACGTATGTTATAAACATACAAACGCATTGGAGGTTTTTGCAGGGAATTAATACATCTATGATTACTTTTAAACCAAAACAAATATCAAAATCACTTCTTAGCGTACTGCCAGAACGAGCTCGTGACGTACTAATAAAACGCTATGGTCTTGGTGCAAATGGAGAGACTTTTACTTTAGAGGCGATTGGGCAATCTTACGGTATCACTCGTGAACGTGTACGTCAGATTGAAAACTATGGTATTCAATCTATTCAGAAATCAGAAGAATACAAAAAGCATTTCGATCTTTTTGTCGAAATTCAAAAACTTATTGATCAATTGGGTGGTGGACTTATTGCCGAACACGTTTTTCTAGATGAAATGACAAATGACCCAATTGTGCGTAATCACCTCTATTTTCTACTAGTTGTCGGTGACCCATTCTATCGCGGAAAAGAAAACCCCCAGTATAACCATCGTTGGTATACAGAAAGAAAGGTGGCTGATGCAGTAGAGAAAGCTCTACGTAATGTTCACCAAGGACTTGAGCGCGATGAACTTATCAGTGAGCACGATATGTTGGCTCGTTTTAGGGCTGAACTTACAGATATTGCTGATAAGCACGGGGATGATGTACTTAAACGATGGCTTATGATTTCCAAACAAATTGCCCAAAACCCACTTGGTGACTGGGGTCCAGCTGACAGTCCAAATGTACGTGTAAAAGGGGTACGTGATTATGCTTACCTAGCCGTAAAACGACATGGTTCCCCAATGCACTTTAGAGAAGTAGCTGGCTCAATCAATAAACTATTCGGGCACGATGCTCACATAGCCACTACACACAACGAACTTATCAAAGACCATAGGTTTGTATTAGTAGGTCGCGGTCTCTACGCCCTAACAGAATGGGGTTACACCGCTGGAGTAGTTAAAGATGTCTTACGTGAAATTTTAACTAAAGAAGGTCCCCTCACTCGAGAGGAAATAATTGACAAGGTTCGTAAGGAAAGGTACGTGAAAGACAATACGATCGTTGTAAATCTCCAAGACACAAATTTATTCCGACGTCTCACCAACGGGGCTTACACCCTGGCTGAATAAGTAACTTTTACTTGATAAAACACCCACACCATATATATCGCTTGGGTGTTTTTATGTAGTACAATAGAAGTACATGGGTGAATTATTCAAACTGATTTTCGGGGCTATGGCCGGACCGATTTTTTTGGGTCTTGGGTTTTTTATGATGTATAAGGTTCTTTCCTTATTCAATCTTAACGTTGCCCCAGTTGTATCTATCCTTGTAGTTCTAACTCCGATCTGGTTACCCTATACTTTATTTTATATTACTTTTGAAAAATGGATGTATTACGTCAAACTAAAGTTTGCTTTGAGTCAAGGTCGTAGTACTTTGCGAATTCAACTACCGCAAGAAGTTTTTAAATCACCAGAAGCAATGGAAGGTGTTTTGGCACAGATACACAACGTTAACACTCCAGATAATCTTATGCAGACTTACCTTGACGGTAAACATCCACTCACTTACGGTTTGGAATTAGTCTCTACTGGAGGGGAAGTACGCTTTTACATTAATGTACCTTCAAAGAAAACCAAAAATGCTGTTGAAGCCCAACTTTATGCACAGTACCCTGGTATTGAAGTAACAGAAGAAATGCTTGATTACACTGATGAAATCATTTGGAATCCAGATAAATATGAAATGATGTCTTTTCATATGGGTAAGAAAGAAGATGAAATCTTCCCGATTAAAACCTACATTGATTTTGGTCTAGATAGACTCCCAAAGGAAGAAGAGAAGTTTGAACCTATGGCTGCCATGTTAGAGCAACTTGGTAAAGCTAAACCGCACGAAAGAATTTGGGTACAAATATTAATCACACCACACGTCAAGAAAACTTTCAAAAATGGTAGTTTACATGAAGTTCCTACCTGGGACAAAAATGCCGCTATAAAAATTAATGAAATTTTAAAACGAGAAGCTAAACCCATTCTTGACCCAAATGGACCTTACGAAGGGGTTCCTATGCTGACCACTGGAGAACGAGATAGTATTGCAGCGATGGAGCGAAATGTTAGTAAATATGCTTACGGGGTAGCTATTCGCTGGATGTATATTACCGAGAAAGGTAAGTTCGACGGGGATTGCATTTCACCTATGATCAGAACCTTTTCCCAGTACGATATTATTGGTCGTAATGGTATTGGTGTAAGATGGCGAACTGACTTTGATTACAACTGGCTTTCGGACAGGTCAGGTAAACGAAAGGAAAATCTTAAAAAGCGTGAGCTATTCGACTACAAAGCAAGAAATTATAATTACGATCTTAAAACTAAAATTGATACATCGAAAGTATTTTCCGTTGAAGAGCTTGCTTCTATTTATCACGTCCCTGGTAGCTCAATTATTACCCCGTCCCTGCCACGTATAATGTCTAGCCGTAAAAGCGCACCATCAAATCTACCAACTGGTATTCAAACCGGAATTTAGTATGCCACCAATAATTAAGCACGACCCGGTTTTGAGTCTAAATAAAAAACCCGAATTATTAATTAAATCTACCCTAAAAACCATTTCGGCTTTTTTATTTTTAATCACTTTGCTGGGCATAGTAATATATAGCTACCTATTTATTTTCCTTAATAAAACACCCGCCAATTTTCCCATCAATGTACCAGTAACAATAAGAGAAGGAACTAGTGTAAAGGAAGCAGTCACTGTCTTTGCTGAAGCTGGCTTAGTGAAGTCCGAGTTAGCCTTGTATCTAACACTGTTAATTTGGTATGAACCTAGCGATATCAAGGCTAGTACCTACGTTTTTGATAAACCAATAGATACTAGGTCGATTGCTTACGAATTAACTCAGGGCAATTTTACAACCAACTTATTACGTATTACTCACAAAGAAGGAGAGCGTGCATCTACCATCGCTAAAACAGCGGTAAAAATCTTGCCTGATTTTGATGGTCAAAAATTTATTAATCTTGCCGAACCAGTTGAGGGTACACTTTTCCCAGAGACATATTTTGTTCCTAAAGAATTTACGGCCGAGGAATTATTTAGTTTGATGACAATGACCTTTAACGAACAAATTGAGCCTTTAAAAACCGAAATCCGAAACTATTCTCTGACACTTAGGGAAATAATCACGTTAGCATCAATTATTGAAAGGGAAGCCAACTCACTGGAAAGTATGAAAATGGTGTCTGGTATACTACAAAATAGACTAAAAATTGGCATGGCTTTACAAGCAGACGCTTCGATAGAATACGCCTTGAATAAAGGACTCGGAGAATTAAATCCAGAAGATTTAAAGATTAATACCCCGTATAACACATACCTTTACACAGGGTTACCACCAACACCCATTGGCAACCCCGGTCTAGAAGCGATTAAGGCTGTCCTTAACCCAACACCGTCTGAATATTTTTACTACATTACAGGTAAAGATGGTAATTTTTATTATGCTAAAAATTTTAATGAACACCGTCTGAATATTGAAAGGTACTTGCGCTAAATTGTCAGGCTTGTTAGCCTTTTGTATAACATGAGTAACAAAACCTCCAAGAGAGTGTTCGTTGGCCTGTCTGGAGGTGTAGACTCTTCTGTAGGGGCTCTTCGCTTAAAAAAACAAGGCTATGATGTAGTGGGTGTTTTTATTAAAGTCTGGCATCCAGATTTTTTAGTATGTAATTCCGAAAAAGAACGACTTGATGCAATGCGCGTGGCAGCTCACTTAGATATTCCATTTCTCACATGCGATGCTGAGGTAGCATATCGAGATGAAGTTGCACGCTATTTTATAAACGAATATTTAGTTGGACGGACACCAAACCCTGACGTTATGTGTAATAAGCACGTTAAATTTGGGGCTTTTCTTGATTTTGCTAAAGAACACGGAGCAGATTTTATAGCTACCGGACATTATGCTAGACGAATTAGTGAAACGAATGGTTTGCAACTTTACCGTGGTGTTGATCCTAATAAGGACCAATCATATTTTCTTTGGACACTAACACCTGAACAACTAGCTTATACTCTGCTACCAATAGGGGACACTATTAAAGACACTATTCGCCACGAAGCCAGTGAAGCAAGAATTCCCACTGCCCAAAAGAAAGATAGTCAGGGAATATGTTTCCTTGGACAAGTTGATATAAAAAATTTCTTGACTCACTACACCAAACTAGAGCCTGGTAATGTTATAAACGAAAAAGGTGAGATAATCGGAACTCATGAAGGTGCACTCATTTATACCCCCGGCCAAAGACACGGACTCACTATTAACACACACGAAGCTAGTCGTCAGCCATATTTTGTAGTTAGTAAAAACTTGGAACAAAATACCGTTACTGTCTCAGTCAACAAACCAAAACAGGCAGAAATGACCAAAATACAACTGTGCGACATAGTATTAAGACAAAAGATAGAGGTAGGCGATTCCCTACAAGCACAAAGTCGCTACCGACAAGAGCCTTTCCCGGTTGAAGTTTTAACTGTCTCAACTAAAAATATTACGCTTAAGCCGTTGGCTATAAGCGATGCCGTGGTTGTTGGTCAATCTTGTGTATTATATAAGGACAGTTGTTGCGTTGGGGGTGGTATCATAAGCTGATGCACGTACAGGTCACGAAGGCAGATGGTACAACAGAGTACTTTAAAATCGAAAAATTACGTCGCTCACTACGGCGTTCTGGTGCTACGCCAGAAGAGGTTAATTTAGTTGTTTCTAAAGTTTTAACTGAACTTTATGATGGTATTTTGACACAAGAAATATATCGTCGTGCCTATACAATACTGCAGGAACAAGAAACACCAATAGCTGCCCGTTACTCACTTCGTAGAGCCTTATTCAGTCTAGGTCCAACCGGGTTTCCTTTTGAATTATTATTAGCCAGACTCTTTACTTCGGAAGGTTATAAAACACAAACAGGCATTATCTTGGAAGGACACTGTGCTTCACACGAAATTGACTTTGCCGCTTTTAATGAAAAACATAGTTTTGTTGGTGAAGCCAAGTTCCATGCTCGACCAGGCATTAAAACAGATTTGCAAGTAGCTATGTATTCTTATGCACGCTTGTTAGATTTGCGTGACAATCGGATTTGCCAAGAAAGTATTTGCGACATAAAAGAATTTTGGCTGGTTACAAACACTAAGTTCACCTCAGTAGCCGAACGTTATGCAGGTTGTGTGGGACTAAATTTACTAAGTTGGGATTTCCCTAAAAATAACAACCTTCATGACCGTATTCAACGCAATAAAATATATCCGATTACAGTTTTACAAAGCCTTACTAACAACCAAATCTCTGTTTTAATTGACCACGGCATAATTATTTGCAGGGATTTACTTGAGAATCCAGAGGTTTTACGATATTTACATATCACAATAAGCAAGCATAAGGCAGTTTTAGCTGAAGTTGACTCAATTTTGTACGGAAAAATAACCGCTCAGAATGAATAAAGTGTCAATATCTACGTTTATCTAGCTTGTGTTACAATCGGTCTATTACAACATTCAGCAATACAAACAAGCATATGGCAGAAGATAAACAAGAGGGACAGAAAACAGTTGTTTCATTCGTAGTTGGTTTACTCATCGGTGGTTTGCTCGTATGGGCATTCTCTAGTCCAGCTGAAGATACTCCAAAAAAAGATACCATTAATAAAGCGACCGAAGAAAAGGTTGAAGCTGAAACCGAGAATACAGATAACATCAAAGTAGAAGTTAGCGATAAAGGAGGAAATCAGGTAGTAGTAGAACCAGTCAAAGCTGTATTAACAGTTGGCGAAGGCAAGATCAGTGTACTTAATCAAGTAGCTAGTGCTAGTGTTAAACTAGACGGTGCGACTTATCCAGTGGCAGAAGGATGGGTAGGGGTACGTGATTATCAAAATGGACAACTAGGGGCTTTACTTGGTGTGGTTCGCTTTAGTGAAGAACAAGGCTTGGTACCAAGTGTCATCATACTACAACGAGCGACAAAGGCTGGAAATGAATACGCGATCGTAGTTTACAAAGAAAATGGTGATCGACAATTCAACCTAGCTGAAGATGTACAGGTAGAGACCGTATTCTCGACATTTACCGCTCAATAATTCCATAAAGAATTTTTATAAAGAAATACCCCAGTCTTTAACTGGGGTATTTCTTTATTTTTTTAATGATACAATATCAGAACTATGGCTGAGTTTAAGAAATATAACCCCGACCGAAGCAGTGAGTGGAATTACGGTGGAACTAAGTGGAGACTTTCACGTTCTAAAATAGACTTTTTTTTTGAGTGCCCTCGTTGTTTTTATCTAGACAACAAACTCGGTACCAAGAGACCGTCATTTCCTTCTTTTAATTTGAACATAGCAGTTGATGAATTATTTAAGAAAGAATTTGATATACACCGAAAAAATGGCACTGCTCATCCTATAATGACTAAGTACGAAGTTGACGCTATTCCTTTTGCTGATAAAAGAATAGATGCCTGGCGTGACCCATTTGTAGGAATTGAGTATAAAGAACCAGAAACTGGCCTTGTTATATCAGGTGGAGTAGATGATATCTGGATTACCCCAGAAAAAAAGTTAATAATTGTTGATTACAAATCGACCTCAAAAGATGGATCAATTACCGAACTTAGCGATAGCCCTTGGGACCAGCAATACCAAAGACAACTCGGTGTGTATCGCTGGCTCCTAGAAAAAATCGGTTTTACCGTGGAAGAAATCGGTTATCTGGTTTACGCCAACGCTAGTAAAGATTTTGATGCATTTGACGATCAACTTATTTTTGAAACTACTCTGGTTACCGTGAAAACTAACACCCGCTGGATCTTGCCGACTCTGCATAAAATCAAGGCTTGCTTGGATAGTGATACAATACCAAGTATCGGTGAACGTTGCGAATTTTGCCCCTACCGAGAAGCTTGTGGTAAGAAACTGCAGTTCATCTACCATGCCAACAAAAAATAAGAATGTTAGCGCTACATTTAGTGACAAAGTAAAGCAGGTTGTGGTAGAGATATTGCCGGGTAATGTCCTTAGCTATAAACAAGTGGCTAAGCTGGCCGGCAAGGAAAACGCTTTCAGAGCTGTAGCCACCATAATGAAGAAAAACTATGATACAACTGTACCCTGCCATCGCGTAATTTTGAGTAATGGTAAAGTCGGTGAATATAATCGTGGTGGGCCAAAAGAGAAGCTGCGTAAACTCTTAGCCGAAGGTTGGATCAACAAATGAACCTTAAACATTTGCCGGCTTTGAATGAAGTGCTACACTAAGTCATATGTACTCATACCGCATCGAACAAGCCATTAGAGCGGCAGCGGTTTTACACAAAGACCAGCTTCGCAAAGGCTCTATGCCGTTTCCATATGTAACGCACTTAGTGGCGACATCATTTACTTTACTAGACTATACTCACGATGAAGACATAATTATTTCGGCTTTGCTTCATGACACACTAGAAGATACTGACTACACTTTAGATGAACTTCAAGAGGATTTTGGTAGCCGAGTACGAGAAATTATTGAGACTGTAACAGAACCAAAAAGTACTTCTAAACAAAAAATTTCTTGGCACGAAAAGAAAAACATCTACGCTAAGCAATTAAAGAAAGGTCCGATTGAAGCAGTAATGGTAGCGGCGGCCGATAAGATACATAATTTTAGAACCTTAGTCGAAGACTATTATGATGCTCATGATAGATTTATCCAGGATTTTGGAAATAATTTTGATGAGCGGATTGAGGCTTACCAGAATATTGCAAATGTCATTAATAACCGCTTAAATGGTCCAATCCTTGCCGAATTTAACCATGTTTTTGATGAATATAAAAAATTCATTATAACCGTGAAAGAAGCTGAGGAGAGAAAATATTTCGAGTAACAAAAACCTATAAATAAATATCCTGCATGGCCAAAAAAACTACCGCAACCAAAAATAAACTGCCTTATCGAAGCTCAGACAGTTTACCATTACTACCTAATTACAAAACAAGTTGGGATCTTTTTGGCCTTTATTATAAAGACGAAAACGATATAAAAATTGAAGAGGATATTAAGACAGCAATTAAAACCTACAAAGGATTTGCTAGACGCTGGCGTAATTCAAATTTTACTAGTAATGCCGGTGTACTTTTGTCTTCCCTTACTGATTACGAGCAAATTTCTGGTAACCCAACTTTAAGCAGACCTGGTCGCTATTTTTCTTTGCGTTTAGCACTTAACGTAACTGATACTGTAGCTGATAAAGCCTTGGCTACAATTAGAAAAAGACTTCGTGTCGCTGGGGACGAAATATTGTTTTTTACTTTAGAGCTAGGAAAAATACCCAAAGCTAAACAAGATGTATTTCTTAAAGATCCAGCTCTTAAACATTATAACTATTTCCTCAAACAAGTATTCATTGGTGCAAAGCATGATCTGACTGAAATTGAAGAAAAAATAATTAGACTAAAGAGTCCACAATCATCCACCCTTTGGCAGCAAATGACAGAAAAATTGGTAAGCACGGCGGAAATAGCTTGGAAAGGGAAAAACCTACCACTACCGGAAGCTTTGGAAACTATTGAGACATTAAAAAGCAACGACAAACCAATACTTTGGGGAAGAATTATAGACAAAATAGACAACTTCGGTATTATCGCCGAGCATGAATTCAACGCGATTATCTCTGATGTTAGAATGGAAGACGATTTACGAAAGTACAAAAAACCATATAGTGCCACCGCTCTTGATTATCAACATGATGAAAAAAGCATTGAAGCCCTAGTGGAAGCCGTAAGTACCGAAGGTTTCGCCCTGAGTCGTAAATTTTACGCACTTAAAGCAAAATATCTCAATGTAAAACAAATTAATTATGCACAAAAGTATGACACCATCGGTGATGCACCCAAGATAGATTTTTCCGAAGCACTTAATGTCTGTCGCGATGTTTTTTATCAAGTAAATACAATCTACGGTCAAATCTTTGATGATATGCTTATAAAAGGGCAACTTGATGTCTTCCCGAAGGGAGGGAAACAAGGAGGCGCCTTCATGTCAAGCCAAACCGGCCATCCTATTCAAGTATTGTTAAATCATTCTGACACTATGAAGGCGCTCGAAACCCTAGCACATGAGATGGGTCACGCTGTTCATTCAGCCAGATCCAGTACACAATCACCACTTTATGAAGGGCACTCTATAGTCACCGCTGAAACTGCCAGTACTTTGTTTGAAAATTTGGTCTTTAACGCCATTTTTAGTACCGCTGATGACTTCACCAAGATTGTACTCTTGCATGATAAAATCACAGGCGATATTGCCACCATGCAAAGACAGATTGCCTTCTTCAATTGTGAGCTAGAGATTCATAATACAATTCATAAGGAAGGAGCAATGACACACGACGAATTAAAGAACTGTATGCATCACCACCTCACTTCTTATCTTGGACCAGCCGTTAATGTTACCGCTAAGGACGGTGCCTCCTATGTCTATATACCGCATTTACGTTATGGCTTTTATGTCTACTCTTATACCTTTGGAAATTTAATGAGTACCATTATGGCCAATCGCTATAAGGAAAATAATTTTTACCGAGAAAAAATTGATGTTTTCCTGACTTTAGGTGAGTCAGACAACGTCGTTAATATCTTCAAAAAAATTGGCATTGACACTACTAAAGCCGACACTTTTAGTAATGCCTTAAAAAATCATGCTAATGACATCTCTACTTTAGAGATGTTAATTAGCAAGAATAAACCGAAACTGGTGTAAAATAATTATCAATGTGAATATTCTTTTTTGGGGTTTAACTGTAGGAGTTTTTGGTAAGGTCTTGGTGGCTTTGGCAATCTTGAAAGTACACCACATAATGGCTGAGGAAAGAAAGATTGATAATCGTGTCATTCGTTCATTTGCTTTTGAGAAAACTATCACTATTCTTGGCGTTGTGGGCATCGTCGTTGGTTATATGATGGAACTATACTTTTACGGCTTAACCCCATTGCTTACGTGTCATGGTAGTGAATGTTACCAAGCCGCCTCAGCCATTCTCTCGCAATAATTAAATATTTTGCTATAGTGTCACTATTAATAGGTTTCTAAACTATATTTTGCTATGAGTGGTAATGATGTGCGCAGAAAATATCTAGCTTTTATGGAGAAAAATGGTCACGCCATTGTACCATCTTCTGCTCTTATACCTGAAAATGACCCAACCACTCTTTTCACTGGTAGTGGGATGCAGCCAATGCTCCCATACCTTTTAGGTGAAAAACACCCAAAAGGTATCAGAATAGCTGATAGTCAACGTTGTTTTAGAGCTGAAGATATTGAGGAAGTCGGGGATAATCGACACACGACTTTTTTTGAAATGCTCGGAAACTGGTCATTTGGTGATTATTTCAAGAAGGAACAGATCGAATGGATGTACGAATTTTTAGTTAAAGATGTTGGAATTAACCCAAATAGACTTTATATAAGTGTTTTTGGAGGAGATGAGTTAAATAACCTACCTAGAGACGTTGATGCACCAGAAATATGGCGTGGTCTATTTGCAAAAGCTGGTATCGAGGCGCAGATTGTAAATATTGGGTCTGAAGCAGACGGATATGAAAGGGGGATGAACCCTGGCGAGCGTATTTTTTACTATGAAGCTAAAAAAAACTGGTGGAGCAGAGCCGGTATACCAAATAAAATGCCAATTGGAGAGCCAGGGGGTCCTGACTCAGAGATGTTCTATGATTTTGGCACTCCACATGATACTAAGTACGGTAAGCTTTGCCATCCAAACTGTGATTGTGGTCGCTTCATGGAGATAGGTAATAACGTTTTCATGCAGTACCTAAAAACGGGAAATAATGAGTTTACTGAACTTAAAAACAAGAATATTGACTTTGGTGGTGGACTTGAGCGAATAGTTGCTGCTTCACTACACAGCAGTACAGGCATGGCTGATGTATTTTTGACTGACTTATTTACACCAACTATATTTCAGATCGAGCAACTGTCCGGTAAAAGTTACAATGACGACCTGCAATCCTTTAGAATTGTTGCCGACCACCTGCGGGGGGCCGTCTTTATGATTGGAGATGGAATCATGCCCGGTAACACTGATCAAGACTACTTCGTTAGACGTCTGCTACGTCGAGCGGTTCGTTATGCAGATAAATTAGCTATCCCAGCTGGTAAGTTTTCACAGTTGGCACAAAGTGTTATCAACACTTATAACCAGCACTACCCCAACCTTAAAGATAAGGAGCAATTAATTTCTGAAGTCATTGCCCATGAAGAAGAGCAATTTCGCAAAACGTTAGAAGCTGGCTTAAAACAATTTAATAAAATCTCTCTACAAATCCATGTCACGAGTAAAGTTAAAAATGGGAAAAAAGTGATTGATAAATCGAGCGTTCCGACTACCAAACAAGTGATAGGTGCTCAAAACGCTTTTGACCTTTACACCACCTATGGTTTTCCAATTGAACTCACTGAGGAGATAGCCGCCGAAAAAGGGCTTGCTGTGGAAAGAAGTGGGTTTGAAATCCTAATGGAAAAGCATAAAGTAACCTCCCGGGCAGGAGCAGAGCAAAAATTTAAAGGGGGACTAGCTGATAATTCAGAGCGAGTGATTCAACTTCATACCGCAACTCATCTCATGTTAGCTGGTCTACAAAAAGAACTAGGTAATCATATTCACCAAGCTGGTTCAAACATTACTGGAGAGCGTTTGCGATATGACTTTACTCATCCCGAAAAAATTGACTTGGGAACACTGAACCGGGTAGAGGCATATGTAAATAATGCTATTGCTATCGGTGGGCAAGTCACTATAGAAATAGTACCAAAAACTGAGGCACAAGCTGATAGTAGTATTGAAGCTAGTTTTTGGGATCGTTATCCAAATGAGGTTAAGGTATATACCATGACTGGTAATGACGGTACGATTTTTTCAAAAGAACTCTGTGGTGGTCCACACGTAAAAAAGCTTGAGGATATTAAAGGGATTTTTAAAATAACTAAAGAGGAATCATCTTCTGCTGGAATAAGACGAATCAAAGCGACTTTGGTCTAATACTATCCACTTAAATTAACTCAAACAAAAGACTTATGCCAACTAATTGGTATACTTATAAAGTATGGGTTTACTAGGTAGTAAAAATAGCCACCACAACTACGGGGCAATTATTGATATTGGATCAGGTAGTGTTTTAGTAGCTATTGTTGCTTCTGATAAATTCAAACCTCACCCTGAAATAATTTGGTCTAAGCGAGAATACGCACCACTAAAGCAAATTCAATCTATTTCTGAAAGCGCCAAAAATGTGATGGCCTCACTTCTTAGTGCGCTTATGCTCTTAGATTCAGAAGGCCGGGCCGTTTTACAAAAAAAAACCGGTAAAAGTAAACTACTACAGACTCAGATAACTATTGCAGCACCCTGGTCATACACAATTACTAAAAATATCTCATACCATCACGAAGAGCCATTTAGTGTCTCAAATGAATTAATAGAAGAACTATTACGAACCGCACACAAAAAAATAAAAGAGGAACTAGAAGCAAATGAAAGAGCTAATAGCTTGGGTTTATCGATTATTTCAAGAAAAATTATTGGCTTAATCGCAAATGGCTACCCAATTAAGCTTGCCACTAATCAAAAAGCTAAAACTCTACAAATAATCGAAGCTAACGCTATCGCCCAAGAGTATTTAGTTAATGCAATTAATGATATAAAGGAAAAAGTGCTACCTGATACACATGTAAGTTTATATTCTTTCATTTTACTTTTTTACTACTTAATGCGTGATTTTTCACCTGAACTAAATGATTATTGTCTGGTTGATATAACTTATGAGGCTACAGAGTTAGGGGTGGTTAGAAATGGAACTTTAAATTATTCTACTCATACACCTTTTGGTTCTTTTTCACTAGCCAGGGAAATAGCAAGTGTTTTAAAAGTCCCGCTTGAGGAAGCTTTTGGTTATCTAAAACAAGAGGACCCAGAAATATTTTTTTCAAATTACTCGGCTACACAGCAAAAAGAAATCAAGGAAATTATTACAAACTATCAAAACCACTTGGTAGATTTATTTCATGAAACTGGAGACAGTCTAGCTATCCCCAAGAAAATTTTTCTTCACGGTAATCTTTATACTGAAACTTTTTTTAAAAAGCATGTGGCCGAGAGTGCGAAGTTGGCTACTAAAGGTTCACACGCAATATACACAGCTTCAACTGAACTAGTGGCAAAATTCTATACAAAAGAAGAGAAAGACCTATTACTCGCAGACCAAACTCAGGATACTGCCATGCTTATTTCGGCTCAGTTTTTCCACACCAAGGGAACCGATGGATGATAATGATAAATTTAGAAAGATATACTGTATAATGAACATATGACACAAAAATGGAATCTACAAGATATACGTCCAGCTGAGCCACGACGTCGCCGGCCGACAGAGGCACAGATGAGTGGCGTAGCTGAAGTCAGAACAGATACTGAACTTAGACTTGCTGGCAGACAACCACTGCCAGATAATGATGATATTGATACTATTGTTATAAAAAATGGCCTAAAGCAGAGTAAAAGAAACGTTGTTATCCTGTCACTAGTTGCTTTTCTAATAGTATTTGGAATTTTTGGCCTAAGCTTTACTCTATCAAAAACTACATTAACGGTGTACCCTGAATTCAATGAACCAACTGTAAATGCTGAATTTGTGGCTTATCCCGAAAAACGTGATGGCCAACTATCATATGAAATTATGACCTTAACTGAAGATGGGGAACGTCAAGTAAAGGCCACTGGTCAAGAGACTGTAAAAGAGCAAGCTAAGGGTTACGTTGAAATCGTAAAATCTACTCCTGGCACTGAGAGGTTAATTAAAAACACTAGATTTCGCTCACCGGATGGACTTATCTTCAGAATCCAAGAGTCAGTCGTTGTGCCTGGCGCTATTAAAGATTTAACTGGTAAACTTGTACCCGGTACTATCCGAACCGAGGTTTTTGCTGATAATCCCGGGGCTGAATACAATTTACCAGCTGAGACTAAATTTGATGTGCCAGGTTTTAAAGAAAGTAATCTAAACGAACTTTATGATGCCATCTATGCTGTAAATCATGAAGCATTCGCAGGAGGATTTAATGGACCTCGCTTTATTATTGATGATAATGAATTGGCTACCGCCAAACAAGGTTTACAGATTGAACTCCGAGATAAATTACTAGCTCGTGTTAACCAAGAAAGCCCCGCTAATTTTGTTGGTTTTCCGGGCGGAATAGCCATCTCCTATACTTCACAGCCTACCATTCAATTTGGCGATAACTTAGTAACCATTCGTGAACAAGCCATACTTCAGCTACCACTATTTAAAAATGGAGAATTTGCCAAATTCCTAGCAGAAGAGACGATTCCATCGTATTCACAGCAATCAGTCCGAATTACCAATATCTCTGATTTAACTTTTTCCTACAAAGACAGTAATAATAGCTCACAGATAATTGCTAATTTACCCTCTCTTACTTTTTCTATTTTAGGTAAACCACAAATTGTTTCTGAGTTTAATACTGAACAACTAAAAAATGATTTAGCCGGAAAATCACTAACCGCAATTAGTACTGTCCTAACAGGCCATACCGGAATAAGTAGTGCTAAAATATCCGGTAAACCATTTTGGAAACGTTCTTTCCCAGAAAATGCTCAAGATATAACTATTATTGAGGTAATAGGGGAATAGAAATAAGTTAACACACAATCCATCGCTTGACCATTTACAATTAATTTGTTAGACTCAGCCACGTTTAATGGATCAAAAAATACAAGAAGTTAAAGACGATTTAATGTATGGTCTTGTTGAAGAAGCACTACCAAATGCTCTTTTTCGTGTCACACTCGATGGAGCTGAAAAACCCATTATTGCTTACCTAGCCGGTAAAATGAGAAAGTTTCGTATTAGAGTACTGGTCGGGGATAAAGTAGGGATGGTGATGGATCCATATGGCGGTAAAGCACGTATTACTAAGAGACTTTAAATAATAATATGAAAGTAAGATCGTCGGTTAAGAAAATGAGCCCAGATGACATTATAGTAAAACGAAGAGGAGTAGTGTTTGTTATCAATAAAAAGAAGCCTAGACACAAGCAACGACAAGGATAAGTATGAGAATTTCAGGTATTACAATCCCAGATGAGAAACAACTAGCCTACGCACTAACAGCTGTGTATGGTATTGGTCTTTCTAGAGCCAAGACGATCCTCAGGGAACTAAACATTGATCCTACCACTAAACCAACTGCTCTAAATACTGAGCAAGAAAATTCCGTTCGAGAAAAAGTAGAAGGTTTTCGAATTGAAGGTGACCTGAAGCGAGAGGTATCATCAAACATTAAGCGATTAAAAGATATTGCTTCATACCGTGGCTCTCGTCACGCAAAAAGACTACCTGCTCGAGGTCAAAGAACAAAAACTAACGCTCGTACTCTTAAGGGCGCAAAAAAGACCATGGGTAGTGGACGACGCAAGCTAGAGAAGACATAAAATAGCTTTATTTATTAGACTTTACGTATAGACATATGGGTAAGAAACGTATCATAAAAAAAGGAGGTGGTTCTGATGTTGCTGGTACATCACGAGCACTAAATAGAATTCCTAAACGAAAATTAGTAGCTGGAAAGTTGAATATTTTAGCGACTTTTAACAACACTCTATTAACACTATGTGACCCAAAAGGTAATGCAGTGATGAGTGCTAGTAGTGGTGCTCTTGGTTTCAAGGGTTCAAGAAAAAGCACTCCTTTTGCAGCCGCAAAAGTGGGCGAGATTATTGGTGAGAAAGCTCAACAAATGGGCATGAAGGACGCTGAGGTAGTTATTCGCGGTGTTGGAGCTGGACGCGAGTCAGCTCTCCGAGCTTTTTCAGGTAAGGGAATTGGGATTCTTAGAATTACCGACATGACACCAGTACCATTTAACGGTACCCGACCACCTAAACCACGCCGTGTATAACAAATATTTATTATGAAAATTGGTCCAAAATATAAAATTGCAAAAAGACTCGGGGCTGCTATCTTTGAAAAGACACGGACTCCTAAATTTGAACTGTCACAGGCTCGTGGTGGTAGGCAGATAAAAAGAGGCGGACAAGCCAGCGATTATAAGCGTCAACTTATCGAAAAGCAAAAGATGCGTTTTACTTATGGTATAACTGAAAAACAATTGCGTCGTTATGTCGATGAGTCAAACACAAAAGTTGGACATAAACCAATCTTTGTTTTGATGGAACGTCTAGAATCTCGCCTTGATAATGTGGTTTACCGTTTAGGTCTAGCCAAAACTAGACAACAAGCTCGTCAGGTTGTTTCTCATGGACATATTTTTGTTAACGGACGTCGTCTCTCTATACCATCATACAAAGTAGAAGTTACTGATATCATAACAATCCGTGAGGGTAGTAAAACATCAGCCTTATTTGATCAACTTGAAGAAACACACGAAGGTACCTCTGTGCCAACCTGGCTTTCAATGGATGTTAAGAAGCTAACAGCCACAGTCGTTGGTGCTCCTGTTTACAACCCAACCGAAACTCTTTTTGACCCTGAATTAGTAATGGAGTTCTACAGCCGGTAGTAATTAATGTTATTAATTTTAATTCAATAATTATGTTAGAAACAAACGTCACACTGCCTTCTAAGCCGAGAGTTGTGTCTGAAGATGAGTTTCGTGGGGTCTTTGAGATTGATGGCCTTTATCCTGGCTACGGTCACACTCTTGGAAACTCTTTACGACGAATCATCCTTTCTTCTTTACCTGGAGCTGCTATTACACAAGTAAAGATTGATGGAGTAGCGCACGAATTTAGTGCTATCGATGGTATAAGAGAAGATGTCATAACTATCCTACTGAACCTTAAGCGTATCCGTTTGACTCTACACGGAAATGAACCAATGCGTGTAACTTTAAAGAAATCTGGTATTGGTATGGTAACTGCCGCCAATTTTACTGCCCCAACTCAAGTTGAAATTCTAAACCCAGAGCAACCAATTGCCGAAATTACCGCCAAAAGTACTACCTTAGAAATGGAAATTTTAGTTGAAAAGGGTCTAGGCTATGTACCACGCGAAATTCACCAGCGTGATAAGGTAGAAATTGGCACTATTGCTATAGATGCAGTCTTTACGCCAATTAGACGAGCTAACTATGAGGTTGAGAACATGCGCGTTGGTGACCGAACTGACTACAATAGACTTCGTGTTTTTATAGAAACTGATGGTACTTTTACCCCTCGAGAGGCTTTAGAGCAATCAATCGGAGTAATGATTCACCAGTTAAAAGCTATAATTGGTTTCCAGGAAGAATATCCTGCCTCTGCTCCAGTGATTGAAGAAAAGGCCGAAGTAATAACTACTGAACCAGATGCAGATGCACTAAAAACTCGAGTCGAAACTTTAGATCTTTCTGCTCGCACTCAGCAGGCTTTAGAAGTAGCCAGTATCAGAACGGTCGGAGGGCTTGTGCGAAAGAGAAAAGATGATATTCTAGCCCTCGATGGTATCGGACCTAAAGGTCTAGATGAAATCGTTTCTTTACTCGAGAAAATGAACCTAAACCTTACTGAGTAATTTTATGCGACACTCTAACAAAAATCGAACTTTGAGCCGGCCAACCGGACAGCGGACAGCGCTTTTACGCGGCTTGGCTGTGTCTTTAATTCGAGATGGTAAAATTACCACCACTCTTGCTAAAGCTAAGGAAGTACAACCAAAAGTAGAACGCTTAATAACATACGCCAAAAAGAACACAATTGCTGGAAGACGCATTGTGGCAAGTCGTTTAGGAGAACCTAATGCTGAAATTATCACTAAGCTATTTAGTGATATTGCACCAAAGTTTGAAACTCGAAATGGTGGCTATACTCGTGTTATTAAGATGGGACGTATGCCTTCTGGACGAGATCAAGCTGTAATAGAATTCGTTCTATAAAATATGACTACTACAATTACAAAAAACACCTACGAAATTGACGCTTCCGGAAAGCGTTTGGGTAAAGTCGCTACGGAAGCAGCCTCAGTATTAAATGGTAAAAATACCATTGATTTTGCTCGACACACTATTGCTGACGTTACTGTCACCATTAAGAATGTAAGTAAGCTCGATATTTCAGAGAAGAAAGGAAGTGAGATATACCAAAACTACTCTGGCTACATGGGTGGACTAAAGGAAGAAACCTTAGCTCATTTAGCCGCTCGCCGTGGTTATAGTGAAGCAGTCCGTCGAACTATCGGTGGCATGCTCCCAGATAACAAGCTTAAGAAACAATTATTAAAGAACTTAGTGATCACAGAATAACCGTATGGCTACTACCACCAAAAGATACATTGAAGGCATTGGCCGTCGCAAGACAGCTACTGCTCGTGTCCGCCTAACGCCTGCTACGGCCACCACTTTTACAATTAATAATCGACCACTAGAGGATTATTTTAAGCACATTGCTCTACAACAAAACCTACAATCAGTTCTGGATACTAAGGAAGCTGGCATCGAGAACTACACTATTACTGTAAAAGTACTTGGTGGGGGACTCTCAGCTCAATCGGATGCTATCAAACTTGGAATTGCTCGAGCTTTAGTAGAAGAAAAGCTGGACCGACGTACATCATTAAAGAAAGAAGGTTACCTCAAACGTGATCCCCGTTCAGTCGAACGAAAAAAGTTTGGACTTCGTAAAGCTCGCAAGCGCCCAGCCTGGAGTAAACGATAATTGTTTTGAAGTAGTAACGTTAACGATAAAGGAGTCCCTTGTGGGACTCCTTTATCGTTAACAAATTTGGGAAAAGATAAACTACACGCTCTCTTAGTGCAGGATGGTTATACAGGGAGTATTTCGACAATTAATCGGATACTTAACGACCTTAAACAGCAAGGACTGCTTCCTGACCCTAAACCACTCTCGTTTTATGCTAAAGGTGGTATCCATTGCGAAAAGACCTAGGTACACAAGAAGAAACTACGCCGACCACAATCAGTGCGGGTACTAGAACTTGATACCGTCGTCCGTTTTATTGATGGTACTAAGCGGTATATCTTAACCACTATTGATACCGAGACAAGAACGTCTTTTGCTTCAGTTTATACCAATCACGGAAGCCAGAGTGCCTCTGACTTTCTCAAGCGGTGTATCCAAGTACTCCCTGATTGTCCCACTCACAGTCAAACCGATAATGGTTCTGAGTTTGCTAAGTATCTCCATGAGACAGCCACACATTGCCCTTGGACTGAAATCACCTTTTCAGGGTATAGTGGAGAGATTAAAAGAGCAGGAGCGATAAATGTGATGGACGAGTACAAAATTTTGACAAAGAAGTGTTTTGAATTTATAATACCGCCATGGTGAATAAAAGAAATAAAGACATCCATCAGGATGAAGTAGAAATCACCACCGAAGATCTGGAAATTACTGAACCTGACTTGGAAACAATTGAAGCGAGGGAAAAAGATGTTAGTCATTCATTACGAGAAAAATTAAAGGCCTGTGAGGCAGAAAAAAGAAACATTTTAGAAGAAACTCAACGTGGTAAAGCTGATTTTTTAAACGCCCGTCGGCGCTTGGAAGAGGAAAGAAAACGAGATAAGGAAAGAGCCACGATTAGCCATGTCGAAGAACTAATCCCGCTATGTGATAGTTTTGAGGTCGCTATGGCCAATAAGGATCAATGGGAGAAAGTGGACACTATGTGGCGGAAGGGAATTGAGGGTATCTTCGCTCAATTAAACAATTTGCTTAGCTCTTATCAAATAAAAGTATTGAATCCGGAAGGCGAACCATTTAACCCACACCTACATGAAGCTATCTCTACCACACCTGTAACTGATAGCAAAGATCACGATAAGGTTGTGACAGTCGTGCAAAGAGGGTACAGCTTAAATCGCGCTGACGGCACACTAGAATTAATTCGTCCCGCACGCGTAGTTATAGGAGTTCACGAAACAAATTAATCATTTCTACCAAAAAATAAATATGTCAAAAATACTTGGAATCGACCTTGGTACCACCAACTCAGCAATGGCTATTATTGAAGCTGGAGAACCAACTATTATTGAAAACGCAGAAGGTAACCGCACCACACCATCAGTCATTGCTATCTCGAAAACTAACGAGCGCTTAGTGGGGCAGATCGCAAAACGACAAGGTGTGACTAATCCGACTAATACAATCTTTGGAATTAAACGCTTTATGGGCCACTCATATGACGAGGAAGTGGTACAGAAAGATAAAGCGATTGTGCCTTACGAAATTAAAAAAGGTGCCGATGGTGGAGCAGTTGTAGTAATGGGGGGGAAAGAATATAGACCCGAAGAAGTTTCAGCGATGATTCTTTCGAAACTTAAGGCCGACGCTGAAGCCAAACTAGGAGAAAAAATCACTGAAGCAGTTATCACCGTACCAGCTTACTTTAATGACTCACAACGTAAAGCTACTCAAGATGCGGGCAAAATTGCCGGACTAGAAGTCCGTCGCATCATCAACGAGCCAACCGCCGCGGCTTTAGCCTATGGATTTAATAAAAAGAAGGATGAAAAGATTGTTGTCTACGACTTTGGTGGTGGTACATTTGACGTATCAGTCCTAGAAGTAGGGGATGATGTCATCGAAGTGCAATCTAGTGACGGCGACGCACACATGGGTGGACGTGATATCGACCAAGGTATAATCAGATTTTTAATTGATGAATTTAAAAAGACTGATAGTGTAGACCTTGCAAAAGACAAACTAGCCCTCCAACGCCTTGATGAGTCAGCCGAGAAAGCCAAACACGAACTATCTACTACCACAGAGACCACCATAAACATTCCATTCATCTCTCAAGGCTCAGACGGGCCACTCCATATGGAGATTAAGTTAACTCGCGCCAAGCTCGAGGAAATTGCTCATGAATTTATCGACAAATCAATCGAGATAACCAAGCGGGCGCTAGAAGCCTCTGGTATTGCTAAAGCAGATATCGATGAGATTATTTTGGTGGGAGGACAAACCCGTATGCCAGCCATCCAGAAGGCAGTGAAGGACCTTTTTGGTAAAGAGCCGAACAAAACCATCAATCCAGACGAAGTGGTGGCTCTAGGCGCGGCTATTCAAGCTGGTATTTTCCAAGGTGACGTACAGGATATTACCTTAGTAGATGTTATTCCGCTTTCGCTTGGTATCGAGACAATGGGTGGAGTCAATACCAAACTAATTGAAAAGAACACACATATTCCTACCAAGAAGCAACAAGTTTTCTCAACCGCCTCAGATAATCAAACCTCAACCGAGATTCACATCGTACAAGGTGAAAGACCAATGGCCAACGACAATAAGTCACTCGGTAAGTTTGTACTTGATGGCATTCCACCAGCTCCACGCGGCGTACCACAAGTAGAAGTGACCTTTGACGTCGATAGCAACGGTGTCCTTAAAGTAACTGCCAAAGACAAAGCAACTGGCAAAGAACAATCTATACGCATTGAGGCTAGCTCTGGACTATCAGAAGCTGATATCGAAAGAATGAAAAAAGAAGCGGAAGAACACGCTAGCGAAGACGAGCAGAAGAAGGCCATGATTGAAACAAAAAATCATGCCGAACAGTTACTTTACACTGCCGAAAAGTCTTTGAAGGAGTATGGCGATAAAGTACCGGCCGAAACCAAGACAGAAATCGAGACTAAGATTTCAGAATTAAAGTCAGTCATGGAAAAGACCGATAAAACGGAAATTGAAAGTAAGACTGAAGCCCTCTCATCTTCACTACAAAAAATTGGTGAAATAATTCAAAAAGCTACTAATGAAGAAGCCAAGACAACTTCAGATACTAAGGCTGACGAACCGGTTCGCGATGCTGAGGTGACCAAAGACGAGCCCGAGAACAAATAATATAAGTCGTTGCTCAATACTAGAATCCGTGGCATAATCGAGCCACTTTAGTAGTTTAGCCCTACGATCAATGAAGGATTACTACCAGGTTTTGGGCCTACAGAAAGGCGCCTCAAAAGACGAAGTCAAGAAAGCTTTTCGTAAGCTGGCTTCACAGTACCATCCTGATAAAAAAACCGGTGATGAGGCAAAATACAAGGAAATAACTGAGGCCTATGCTGTACTAGGAGACGATAAGAAGAAAGCGGAATATGACACCTATGGTCACGCTTTCAATGGCGGTGGTGGACATAGTCAAGGGGCCGGTTTTGGTGGTTTCTCTTGGGCAGATTTTGCTGGCCAACAAGGCTTCAATAACGGTCAGGGTTTTGAGTTCGATCTTAACGATATCTTCGAAAACTTTGGCTTTGGTGGCGGAAGACAATCAAGGCCGGCTCGAGGCAGAGATGTATCAATTGAGATTAATCTTCAATTCAAAGAAGCAATTTTTGGTACTACCAGAAAAATTCTTATTACCAAAAATTCTCTTTGTTCTCACTGTAAGGGAACTGGTGCCAAGGATGGAGCCGGAACAATTGATTGTGCGACTTGTAGTGGTAACGGAAAAATTCGCGAGACCAGACAAAGTATCATGGGTAGTTTCACTACCGTACGAGAGTGCAATGTTTGTCAAGGCAAGGGAAAGGTGCCTAAAGAGAAATGTACCTACTGTGCTGGGGTCGGAGTAGCTAGGGGTCAGGAGGAAATCGAAGTCCAAGTTCCATCTGGTCTAGAAAACGGGGAAGTCATACGCCTAACGGGCCGAGGCGAAGCTTTGCAAGGCGGTCAACCAGGCGATCTTTACGTTAAGGTTCACGTTGAATCCCATTCGAGAATAAAGCGCGACGGTAATAACCTAATTGTCGCTCTACCGGTCAAACTGACCGATGCCATGCTTGGCAACACCTATGAAATAGAAACCCTAGATGGATCAATTGAAGTTAAAGTTCCGGCTGGAATAAACCACGGTGAACTACTACGGGTAAAAGAAAAAGGGGTACCGGGAGATCGAGGTCGTGGCGACTTTATGATCAAAGTCTCTATCGAAATACCTAAGAAATTATCCAAGAAAGCCCAAAAGCTCATCGAAGACTTACGAGCCGAAGGTATATAATTAAGACAACACTCCAAAATTATATTTGGAGTGTTATCTTATACACCATGATTCATCAAATTATATCTAGGCTTGCTATAATTTAAGATATGGATTCTGCCTATTTATTAGCCTTGTTACAAGAATCAATATACCTCATTGTGGTATTCGGCATTTTCTTGACGCTAGCCCTTTGGCTCGGACGCTACGCCATAGTAAACATTGTTTTCGCCCTTTACCTAGCACTACTCCTGTCCCTAAAATTTCCATACTTTGACCAACTACTAAATGGTATAGCCATACATGATGCGCTAGTAAAAATTACATTTTTCTCACTGATTACTGTCGTCGGAATATTTCTTTTCCGGCGACACATTCCTGGCGATGACTACGAGAAGACTTTTGAGTTTTTTGGTAAAAAAATAGTCTTAACTTTATTAGCGACAATATTGGTTATGACCTTTAGCTACCAAGCTCTACCAGTTACCGAACTAATTCATCCTGGAACACCAATACAAATATTATTTGGGCCAGAAGCTTATTTTTTTTGGTGGCTCCTCCTTCCTTTAGTAATACTTTTCTTCATTTAAACTAATCCCCGAATAAGTTTGAAATAACAAATCGTTATGATTAAGAATGTTATTATAAAAAAATGACTTTTTGTCTGAAAAATAAGCCCTTCTTATGGATACTCAGCTAATTCCTAAATTTCCTCATTTCAAAGAAGTATCCCTTCACGACCGATCTTTGATCAAGAAAATAACTCATGAGTACCCACCATACTCTGATTTTAACTTTACTAATCTATGGACATGGGACGTTCTAGAGACTCGCAAAGTTGCAGAACTAAACAATAACCTCGTTATTTTGTTTACTGACTATCGGACCGCCACTCCGATATTATCGTTTCTAGGTCATCATAATGTCATGGAAACCACTGGTGTAATTCTTGAACACGCAAACCACCTAAAAGCTGACTCAAAATTAAAATTTATTCCTGAGGAAACAGCAAAACTCCTGTGTCCAAAAACCTTTAAAGTAGCAGAGGATAGCACAAACCATGATTATATATTTTCAGTTAAAGACATGGCTAATCCGATTGCCAAGAATCTGAAATCAAAACGTAGATTAGCTAATAAGTTTATTATTAACTATCCGCAGGCCAAAGTCGCAACCCAAGAATTATCTGATCCAATAACTCAGAAAAATATTTTTGAGGTGTTGTATTGTTGGGAGCAAAATAAAAGAATTGACAATAAAGCCTACGAGATTATCTACGAGGAAATAGCTTTACGCCGACTGATGGGTTCGGCCTATCAGCACGATTTAATATTGACCTGCATCTATGATGGGGAAACCATGATTGCTTTTAGCATTGATGAATTACTTCCTGGTAATTACGCCTTGTCTCATTTTATAAAAGCTGACATTAAATACAAAGGGATATATGAATACTTAAATCAAACGCTAGCCACTATACTACTCAATCTAGGTGTAAAATACTGGAACTGGGAACAAGACTTGAACCTAGATGGTCTACGAAAACTAAAAATGAGTTATCGTCCAGTCAGCTTCCTAAAAAAGTATGAAGTATCGCTGTCATGACCAAATATCCAAATGTCGAATTATTTATAAATATGTCTTTTAATTAATATGACCTGGTTTTTCTTGGCGCTAATTGCCCCGTTTCTATACGCACTCACCAATCACATTGATAAGGTTTTGATTAGTAAATACTTCAAGGAGAGTGGGGTAGGGGCTTTGATTCTTTTTTCTTCCTTGCTTTCTTTTATTGCGATGCCTTTTTTCTTCTGGGCCGACCCAACTGTTTTCAGCTTGGAGCCACTTAGTATTGCCATTCTGTCAATCGGAGGAATATTAAACATTCTAGTGCTCTGGTGCTACTTTATGGCCTTATCAGACGACGAAGCGTCTATCACTGTTATCTTCTATCAACTAGTACCTGTATTTGCACTCATACTGGGCTACTTTGTCCTGGGTGAAACCATAACCAAAATGCAATTTATTGCCATGACTATCGTAATTATCGGTACATCAATCATTTCTTTCGATGTTGATGCGGATAATAAATTTACCATCCGTAAACAAACAATCTTCCTCATGAGTACCGCTTCGTTTTTCTGGGCCCTTGAGTCAGTCCTATTCAAAATGGTCGCGCTAGAAGAAAACTGGATACGCTCGTTGTTTTGGGAGCACTTAATGCTTTTAGTGGTCGGTACACTGGTTTTCATTTTTGTCAGAAAGTATCGCGAGGATTTCTTACAAGCCGTCAGGAAAAATTCGAAGCCAATCCTGGCTCTCAATATTGGCAACGAAAGCCTTTACATGGTTGGAAATATTATATTTGCCTATGCTTATATGTTAGCACCGGTAGCTCTAGTTCTTTTAACCCAGTCCTTCCAACCTTTATTTGTGATAATTGTCGGAGTTTTCTTAACCATCTTTTTTCCCAAAATTACAGTTGAAAAAGTTACTCTCCGAGATTTAACCCAAAAAATCTTAGCAATAATTATTACCGGTATTGGAACCTACTTATTATTTATTTGATTTAGATAGAAAAATATGAAACATAAATTTTACTGGTTGCACCCTAGCTTGGAAGTGAGAGAAACATCTAAATGTGGCTACGGAACACACGCCATTGCTGATATAAAGAAAGGTGATATTCTTTTAGTTTTAAGTGGGTATGTAATGAGCCTAAGTGACGAAGGAAAACTACCGGGTTCACTAAGCGACAACGGGATACAAGTCACTGACAACTTATCTCTATGTGTCTCAAAAAAAAGCGAGCTGGGTGGAATTAATTTCTTCAACCATAGTTGCAATCCGAACGCCGGAATAAAAGGCCAAATCTTTCTAGTGGCCATGCGAAAAATTAAAAAAGGGGAAGAAGTTACTTTTGACTACGCTATGACTTTATCCGAATCAAAAGTAATTGGACCCTATAAGCTAGAATGCCTTTGCGGAAAGAAAAATTGTCGACGTGTCATAACTGATTCTGATTGGCGTGACCCTGCCCTGCAAGAAAAGTATGCTGGTTATTTTCAATACTACATACAAGAAAAAATTGATAAGCAAAGAAAACCTAAGAGTAGGTAAATTAAATTGAGATATCACCACTTGAATAATAAATTAAGTATAGTGACTTGCTATAATCAGTGTAGTTTCCACTACATTGATTTTTAGTATGAATTTTAAAAAATACTTTTTACTCTACACCCTTATCCCACTAGCGATACTATCTATAGCATCTTCATATTATCGCTTTATAGTGACTGAAGACTACCTAGTTGAATACGAAGAGGAGTGCAATCCAGAAGTAAACAGCTGTTTTATTGGCTGTAAAGATGACGACTGTTCAGCCGAGTATTACTACTGCCTGGTAACAAAACATGCCTCGCAATTAATGACACAGTGTGGGCCTGATATAACGGACTGTGAATCGGCCCAAGTTTGCCTACCAGGGGAAAAGGGTGACTGTTCTGTAACGTTCTGTGACATAGAAACTGACGGCGACGCATGTGAGGTCATTGAGATGGGACCAACTTACGAGAATGTCGAACCATCTGAAGTCATTAACAACACCACTTCGGTTGAAATTGGCGCTGAATTAATTATATGATTTGCTACCTCTATCCAGAGCCGTCATATCTATTCTTTACTACTGGCATACCAGAGCTTCTTTATTACTCTCATATACCTACTGCTATATTTGCCATTCTGATTGGCCTTTACGTATTTTTAAACGCCAAAAAATCACTTCTAAACAAACTACTTTTTTTAATTACTTTAATCTTTTCACTCTGGACTTTTTTTAATCTTTTTGCCTGGACTAATATTAATGGTAACTTCATTCTTTTTATTTGGCCCTACTTTGGTATACTTTCTGCTTTACTATCAATCTTATCAATCTATTTTGTTTATGTTTTTATTAATCAGAAAGACATCTCCTTCCGCTTAAAAATTGTCTTCTTTACTCTACTGGCACCACTATTTATATTTGCCCACACCAATTTAAACCTTAGTGGCTTTAATATCACCTACTGTGACCCTTATGGCTTTGAAGGTATCGTCTATAAGTACTATTACATTTTTGTTAGTGTTCTGTCACTAATTTGGATACCAATACTTTTAATCAAAAAATACCTTATCTCTGATATTAATTTAAGAAAACAGATTATCCTTTTGGGAACAGGCGTTGAGTTATTTCTACTGACATTCTTCCTCGCCACCTTCGTTGCTTCATACTTTTCTGGAATAGGTGTATTAGGGGATTCAAGAATAGAACTATACGGATTATTCGGGGTTTTAATATTTATTGGTTTTATTGGAGTTCTGATCACAAAATTTAAGACCTTCCGCGTTGGCATTATAGCCTCACAAGGACTGCTCGTGAGCTTGGTAATACTCATTAGTTCACAATTTACCTATTCTGATTCACAAACCGCTACTGTTCTCACGTCTATCACCCTTATCTTTACCGGTGCTATCGGTATAATTTTAGTTAGAAGTGTAAAAAAGGAAATTAGACAGCGACAAGAAATTGAATCTTTAGCCACCAAACTAGAAAAAGTTAATGTTCGACTAAAACAACTCGACAAACTCAAGTCTGAATTCGTCTCAATTGCCTCCCACCAGCTTCGTAGCCCACTTACTTCCATTGCCGGTTACGCCTCACTACTACGCGAAGGTAACTTCGGGGTTTTGCCTGCTAAAATGAAGGAACCAATTGATAGAATTGAGCGTTCCGCTCGATTCATGGCTGAATCAATCGAAGACTACCTAAACGTCTCACGCATCGAATCTGGTAACATGAAATACCATCTAACTGATTTCAACTTACGTGATGAAACTGAGAAACTTTGCAATGACCTAAGGAGTCAAGCCCTCCGTAAAGGATTAATATTATTGTTCCGCACTGACATGACGGCCAAAGGCTTTGTTAATGCCGACCTAGGAAAGATACAACAAGTAATTCACAACTTGATTAATAACGCTATTAAGTATTCGCAACGAGGTTCAGTTACCGTTTATGTAAAGGATGACATAAAAAAGCGGGTTATAAATGTTGAAATTATAGATACTGGTATTGGTATGAGCCAAAGTACCCTACATAGTATTTTCCAAAAATTTGAACGAGGCGATGAAGCTAATACCGTCAACGTAGCCGGGACCGGCCTAGGCCTCTATGTAGCACAAAAAATGGCTGAGGCCATGGGCGGAAACATCTCGGCTCACTCGGAAGGGGAAGGGAAAGGTTCCCGCTTTGTTTTAGCATTACCAATGGTGATGTAGCCTAGTCATACCAGTCACTAATCTGAATCTATTTTAAATGTAAGATTTGAAGGTGTAATCTTTTCTGATACTATTAGCACATGACAAAAAAACGCCTTTTAACCGGCCTACAATCTTCCGGCACACTTCATATTGGTAATTACTTTGGTGCCCTTAAACCATTTACTAACATTTACCAAGATTACGAAAGTTACTTGATGATTGCTGATCTACACGCCCTCACCACTGTCCGTGACGCTAAATTGCTAAGACAAAATACCATCGACGTAGTAAAGGATTATCTAGCAGTAGGTATTGATCCAACTAAGGTTGTTATGTTTCGTCAATCAGATGTACCTCAACATACCGAACTTGCCTGGATATTTGAGTGTCTAGTCACCGTACCTTTTCTAATGCAAGCACACGCCTACAAGGACAAAGTAGCGAAAGGAATTGAGGCTAGTGCTGGACTATTTAATTACCCGATGCTGATGGCGGCCGATATTTTGCTCTATGATGCCGATGTGGTGCCAGTTGGGGAAGATCAGCGTCAACACATCGAGTACGCCAGGGAAGCGGCCACCAAATTCAATAGCGCCTACGGCGAAACCTTTACACCACCACAAGAGATGATTATCAAGGCGGTCGGTATCGTACCAGGGACCGATGGACAGAAGATGAGTAAAAGCTACAAGAACACCATTCCACTTTTTGGTACGCGCGAGGAGTTAGAAAAAGCGGTGATGAGTATCGTGACTGACTCAGGTGGCAAAAGGCCAGAAAATGTTTATGCTATTCACAAATTACTTAAGACTGAAGCTGAACTAACTCCTCTATATGAAGCCAACCAAGGAAAATACAAAAATTTAAAGGATGCACTAGTAGAAGATCTAGACACACTCATTACTCCTATGCGAGAAGAGCGGGCAATAATTTCTGACAGCGATATAAAAGACATTCTTGAGAGTGGCGCTGTTCGCGCCCGCGAACGTGCCTCAGCAAAAATGGCTCAGGTCAAACAACAAATAGGAATAACTATATAAATATGGAAGGCCTTAGCAATCTGGAATCTAAAACCAATAAACAAGAACTCCGTGAATCTATTATTGCCCTAAAGACACTTGAAGCTAAGTATCAGCGCGGAGAAGTAGGACTTAATTTAGTTGTCTACGGCATTAACGAAATACAGAAAAAGTTTTTCACTGAGTTACAAGCGCGAGGAATAATTACCGAAGATATAAACTATCGCGACCACTACCAGGCAGCCATCAACGATGAAGGCGATCACTACACAAAAATTATTTCAACGGAAAATGAAGTGGTAATCAAACTCAAAACGCCAGAGGAAAGAGTAATCGAACTGATTAATAAAATCGGTCCAATTTTGTCACCCGAAATAACTAAGTCTGCCTTGGATAATGCCAGACACCCCGACGTTACTGAAGAAGAAGTATTTGAGATTTTAAGCAACTTACTCAGTCTAGCTATCGCTAAATTAAATAAGTCTTAATTGCAGTATATTAAGAGATATGAGTCACTATCTCTGTATGCATTAGCTAGTTATTTTGACCAAGGCATAAAAGTCTGTATAATGACCTCATACCGCTGATGTGGCTGACACCACTGAGGTGAGGGAGGAAAGCAGAGTGAGGCTTATTTTGCCACAACTTACTGAAACGTAGTCGCTTGGCAAGGAGCGAAAGTAAGCTACGGCAAAAAGCCGTTTTTACACCTGTCAGTAGAACCCTCCGCCTTGCGCCCGACAAAGCGCAAAAGAGCGCCCACACTGCATACAGTGGGGAAGTAGGGTGGCACCGCGGATAACTCCTTAAAAATTCGCCCCTACAAACCAAGATGAGAAAGATATGAAATTCATTTTTTAGCCTTTCGAGTCGAAGGTTTGTATGATTTTTTCATACAAATACTTTATTTATTAGAATAATCTATCTGTAGGGGTGAAAAGCTTGGGAAGCTTTTCAAGGGGTTGTTAAAGCATTTATGAAGTAATGAAAAAATACTTAACGACCCGAACAGCTTCTGTAAGAAGATTCTCGTTTCTCAGATTTAATTAAGTAAAACATTATGACTCGCACCCTTATCGGCACACTCAAAAGTGAAGTGGAGAAGGAAGTAACTATTCAGGGCTGGGTAGACGTATCTCGCCAACAAGGTAAGATGGCTTTTTTTGATTTTCACGATCGCTCTGGCAAAGTTCAAGGAATAGTTTTTGGTAAACCAGAAGTACTTGAAATAGCACAAAAATTGAAAGCGGGCTATGTGGTAGAAGTGACCGGCAACGTCCATTCCCGACCGGAAAAAATGCGTAATGAAAAATCAGAAAACGGAGACATCGAGCTAGAGGTAACCAAAATAGAAATCATTAGCGAAGCTGAACCAGCTCCCTTTGATATGGACACCGAGCTCAACCTTGATACCTTGCTTGATTATCGTCCCATCACTCTACGGAGGGATCATGAACGGGCTATCTTTAAAGTTCAAGCTGAAATTTTGGTTGCATACCGAAATTTCCTAAACAGTGAAGGGTTTACCGAATTCCAGGCGCCAAAGCTAGTGGGAGGTGACGCTGAGGGAGGAGCAGAGGTATTCAAGGTAAAGTATTTTAAAGGCGTAGAGGCTTCACTAGCCACTAGTCCACAGCTATACAAGCAAATAATGGCTGGGGTATATGAGCGAGTATTTGCCGTTGGGCCAACTTTCCGTGCTGAGAAAAGTGCCACTACCCGTCACCTGTCAGAAATCTCAATGCTGGATTTAGAGATGGCTTTTATCAAAGACCATACTGATGTAATTTCGATGGTAACCAAGCTAATGCGCGCAATAGTAGAACACGTAAATAAGGCTTGTGCGGCTGAAATAGTCTTACTAGATATACCCCTAGCTTTAACCCCTGAAGCTTTTCCGGTCATGACTTTGCGTGAAGCCCAAGCACTAATCAAGAAAGAGACAGGAGTGGATAAAACGACCGAACCAGACCTTGAGCCAGAAGACGAACGCTTCCTTTGTGACTACGCCAACAAAAACCTTGGCTCCGACTTTGTTTTCGTTACGCATTTCCCGACCAAGAAGCGCCCCTTCTACACCCACGTCGACCCAGCTTGTCCAGAATTTACCAGAAGTTTTGACTTACTCTTCCGTGGACTCGAGATGTGTTCTGGTGGCCAACGTGTCCACCGGTACGAAGACCTGGTACAAAGAATCAAAGATAAAGGACTAGACCCAGATAAATTCTCATTCTATCTCCAAGCCTTCAAGCACGGTATTCCACCTCATGGCGGTATTGGCATGGGCTTAGAGCGCCTTACGGCTAAGCTTTGTGGAGTAGTAAACGTTAAGGAAGCTACGCTTTTCCCGCGTGATATTAACCGTATTGACACCTTTACGAGCAAAGAGCAAAGTACGGAAGCTGAGATTTAATCAACCTATATAACAAAAAAACCGAATCAGTTACTTATTCGGCTTTTTTGTTATATAAGTTATACTAACTCTATTATGCTTAAAATCACCACGTCACCCAAATCTTTAGCGGAAGCAACTAAAAAATACTGCCAACTAATTTTGACCGAAGAGCCAGCTTCCGCTCATCGATTTGTTGAAGCTTCTGACGGAACGCTAACTTACCGGCTTGGGATAGGGAAGTGGGATAAAGTAGACGCTCGAAGTTTTCGCACTCATGTACGGTCTTTTGTTCAAACAGCAAAGAATCACCAAATCGAGAGCTTGGCTCTAGAATTTCCGTCTGGTAAATATTCGCAGTTATCTTTGTATGATGAGGCATGGCTGGCTTCGACTTTGGTAGAAAACTTAATGCTAGCTGATTACGAATTTATCAGCTACAAAACTAAAAAGAAGTCCAATAAAAATCTAAAAGAAATTTTAATTTGCGGATTTGCCTCTAAAGAAGCCCTGTCCGGATTTAAGCGCGGACTAATAGTAGGAGAATATATAAATAAAGCCCGTGATATTGCGAACCAACCCGGTATTGACCTCACACCGACCGCTTTGGGTAAAGCCGCAACTGAACTGGTAAAGGGTACTACGGTCACGGTCAGGGTTCTTGGTGAAAAAGAGTTAAAGAAGCTAAAGATGGGCCTTCTACTCGCAGTCGGTCAAGGAACCAAAAGCGAAACCAAACTGATTATTGCTGAATACTGGGGAGCCGGCAAACCGACCGAAAAAACAATTCCAAAAAAAAAGCAACCTATCGTTCTGCTAGGTAAAGGTATCACTTACGATACCGGCGGGCTAAACGTCAAACCGTCTGGCTCGATGCATGATATGCACCTTGATATGTCTGGTGGATCATCAGTCTTAGCTACAATTACTATCGTGGCCAAACTTGGACTAAAGAAAAATATTGTGGTACTAGTACCATCTGCTGAAAACGCTATTTCGGATGATGCTATGCGCGCCGGAGATATTGTGACCGCCATGAACGGCAAAACTGTGGAAGTACTACATACTGATGCCGAAGGTAGAATGGTTCTGGCTGACGCCTATACCTACAGTGAGCGTTATTCGCCTAAAGTTATTTTAGACATTGCTACGCTGACCGGGGCCTCTTTAGTGGCCCTAGGACAACATGCTAGTGCTATTTTAACCAAAGATACTAAGCTAGAAGCTACCCTTCGCGAGCTAGGAGAAAAAAGTGGGGATTTGGTGTGGCCACTACCACTCTGGGATGAGTATAAAGGTAGCCTAAAAAGTCACCGAGCCGACATCAGCAACATCGCGACTAACTTCTCACGTTTTGGCGGGTGTATTGAAGGAGCTAGTTTTCTTTCCTTTTTTGCCCCCAAAAATGTCCCTTGGGCACATATTGACATCGCCCCACGCATGGATAGTATAGCCAGTGATAAACTAGCGAAAGGCTCCACTGGTGAACCAATTCGTCTTTTAGTTAGTTTCTTAGAACAATATTAGACTTTAATTATATGGATGAATTACACAAATTATTTATCGGTATGATTGCAGTCTTGATAGTTTTCACGATCATGTTCGGTACAACCATAAAAATTCAAAAACGCAATCAAGTGTATCTTGATGTTATGACGACCAATAAAAAAGACCACTAGAATACTTCATGTCATACTACATTCAAAAACCCACCAAAGAACATATCTTAAGCGAAGTCCGAAAATTACAGTATCTTTACGGTCTAAAAAACGAAATCCGTACTTTCTACCTCTAGAAAACCCTACTGGTGACTGGAACAAAGTTGCGATTTACGAAATGATTACGCTTCATGATATTGATGAAATTGAAACAGGTGATACGATTGGTTATCTAAAAACTTACAACATTAGAGACGGTGAAAAAATTGCTAAGTTAAAAGTATTAGACAAATCCCCACACCATTTAAAATAATGAATATTTTAAATCAAACAATACAAAAAGCCATGATTGAAGAGGGTTATTTCGACCACAGCTAAACCAAAGTTTTAGTTAATCGGCATGATATTATTTAAGAACTATGCCACCTAGTACTGTTCCCAGCTTTTCCATAAAAACCGCAGTTTTTGAGGGCCCTTTAGAGTTATTACTTGATTTGGTTGATAAGCGAAAACTATTAATAAACGATATATCACTAGCAGAAGTGACCGATGAGTACATGCGAGAGGTGAGTTTAATGCAAGAAATGTCACTACCTAACACGACACACTTCATTAGCTTAGCGGCCACATTGCTATTAGTGAAATCAAAGTCACTTTTGCCGATCCTTGAACTAACTGAAGAAGAGGAACAAAGTATTGAAGATCTTGAAGAACGTCTTCGCCGATACAAAATCATTCGCGATGTAGCAATGCCACTGCAAACCATGTTTGGCAAAAGCATACTCTATGCCCCACAATTTCATAAGCCATCCGTGCAAATTTTTGTTCCAGACCATTTGTGCTCCATCAGCGCCCTTCATGGCGCAATAATAGATACCTTGGCAAACCTACCTAAGAAAGAAGAACCTAAGCAAGCAAATATAAAAGCTACCATTAGCTTAGAAGAAATGATGACCAGACTCGAAAACCGTATCCGCCAAAATCTACACACCAGATTTTCAGAACTACATGCCGGAGAAGTAGAAAAGAGAGTGGTAATTGTTAGTTTTTTAGCAATTTTAGAACTGTTCAAACAAGGTAACCTCATTGTTACACAGGTCGAACGATTTTCCGACATTGACATTGAACTAGATCGGGGCGAAACACCTCGCTATTACTAGCTTTAACTGTTCACTGCCCATAAACAGTCCAATCCTGATATGCTACAATCAACCTTATGCCAATTGACATCCTGATTGAAGGATTGCTATTTTATAAGTCAGCCCCACAAAAAAAGACCGTGGTAATGAAACTTTTTGATGTGTCCGCTTTAGATCTACAAGATGCTTTGCAAATTCTAAGTGATCGACTAAAAACTGGTGCTACCAGACTAATAGAAACAAATGAAGAAATTCAGTTGGTAACCACCCCTGAACTAGCTCCTATTATAGAAGCAATGCGTAAAAGCGAACTAAAGGCTGATATTGGTAAGGCCGGAGCTGAGACTTTGGCTATTATTCTCTATCAGGAACCAATCAGTCGTAGCGCAATTGATCGTATCCGCGGTGTTAATTCTTCGTTTATACTGCGTAATCTGCAAATTCGTGGTTTAGTAGACCGTACCCCCAACAAGCAGGGGAGTGGTTACGAATTTGTGGTTAGTCCGGCTTTGTTGGCACACTTAGGCATCACCAAAAAACATGATTTGCCAGACTTTGCTCGTATTGCTGATAGCTTAGAAAGCTTTGTGACTTCAGTACCGGAAGAAGTAGAATCAATATAATTATGAATCCAACGGAAGAAAACACTTTTATATTAGAGGAAGAAAATCAGAGACCTACTTTTGCACTTGCAGAACAAACTAAGTTTTCTATAATTCCACATTTAACCGTGATTGGTCTTATTTTATTTGGAATTTTCAGTACAGTAGTAGTACCTAAAACTATCTCATATTTAAATATTAATAAAACTACTATACCTGATAAAATAGACGTGACAGCCTCTGCCTCAGCTATAGCTCCTGTACGCCAAATTGAATTAGTTTCGATTACCGGTAAAGCAGGCTTTGTCTGGGATCTGAAAACTAGAGAAACTTTATACGAAAAAAATGCCAATGAGGCGTTACCGCTAGCATCTATTACCAAATTAATGACTGCTTTGGTAGCCTATGAACTGGTTGATGATGACACACCAATAACCATTTCTGCTTCTGCGGCAGCCGAGGAAAGCGGTGGCACTCTTCGTCCCGGAGAGGTATTTAAGGTAAAAGAATTAGCTGATTTTGCGCTAGTTACTTCGTACAACAGTGCTGCTTATATGCTTTCAGATGCAGTTGGTAAATTATTGGGCGATGGAAATGAAAACGGTGTGTCACAATTTGTTACTGGAATGAATATCACAGCTGAAGAACTAGGGCTTACTAGCTTGAAATATTCTAATGCAACTGGATTAGATATTTCTGCCACTGTAGCTGGAGCCTATGGTAACGCGCGGGATGTAAGTCTTTTGGTTGAACATATTTACACTAAATATCCAGAAATACTAAGACCAACTACCGCCCCCAAAACCAGATTATATAATTCTCTCGGACAATTTCATGAGGATAATAATACTAATGAAATTGTGACAGAAATACCAAATTTGCTTGGTTCAAAAACCGGCTATACGGATCTTGCTGGTGGAAATCTTACAATTATATTTGATGCCGGTTTCAGCCACCAAATTATTATAACTGTCTTAGGTTCTACTCGAACTGAACGTTTTAATGATATGAAAAAATTAATTGCCGCTACCCTCGACAACATAAATAAAAAATAAAATGGAAATTTTAATTTTAAAAATTCTTCTCCCGGCTTTGATTACCTTTATTATCGGAATAGCTATTACACCGATTATTACACACTATTTGTTCAAATATCAGGTTTGGAAAAAACAAGGTGGCAAAGTAGCTATCGGTGGGTACGAAGCATCTGAGTTCAACCGCCTAAAAGGAAAACAGGAGACTAGCACACCACGCATGGGTGGAATTGTTATCTGGGGTAGTATTCTTATTTCTACTGTCTTTATTTTTATTTTAACAATAACGACTGACATCAAATTTTTTTCTGATATTTTTTTCTTGAGCCGTTCACAAACCTGGATACCATTTTCGGTTTTAATTATTGGCGCACTCATTGGCCTACTGAATGATTTTTATGATGTTCAGCATGGTGGGGCAGGGGTTAGACTGTCAGTTAGATTAACCTTAATCAGTATCCTGGCAGGCTTTATTGGCTGGTGGTTTTATGCCAAATTGGGCGTAACAACTATCAGTATACCTTTTACTGATCCACTCTATGTTGGCATTTGGCTAATCCCATTTTTCATTCTACTTACTAATGCCCTTTACGCTAGTGGAGTGATAGACGGAATCGATGGTCTCTCAGGAGGAGTATTTGGATCAATTTTTATTGCTTATGCTGGGGTAGCAATTATTCAAACTCAATATGACCTAGCAGCTTTTTGTGTAATGGTGGCCGGAGCCATATTAGCTTTTTTATGGTTTAACATTCCACCAGCTCGTTTTTGGATGACCGAAACAGGTTCAATGCCACTAACTCTTACACTGTCAGTGGTAGTTCTTATGACCGATCAAATTGTACCCAACGGGCACGGTATAGCCGTTTTACCAATCATTGGTTTTTTATTAGTTATAACTGTTCTATCAAATATTATTCAAGTCGTTTACCGAAAAATTACTGGCCGTAAATTTTTTAGAATCGCTCCTCTACATCATCATTTTGAAGCGATTGGGTGGCCTCCATATAAAGTGACGATGCGATACTGGGTAATCAGTATGCTGTGTGCAATAACTGGAGTTATTCTAGCTAGTATAATATGAAGGCTCGAGCCCCTAAATCTGTCGATCTCATACTACTTACCTTAATCAGTATTTTAGTAGTTATTGGATTTTTTATTTTTTCTTCAGCCTCCCTTGGTCTACTTGCTCGTAGTGGTGCTAGTTTTGGCTCAGTAGCTTTTAACCAATTTTTCTTTGGCATTATTGGTGGAAGTATCACACTTTTAATCACTAGTAATATCTACTACCGAAATTGGCGAGAATACGCTCTTTATATTTATATTATCGGTATAATATTTACATTAACCGTTTTTATCCCTGGTCTAGGCATGACTCACGCTGGAGCAACCCGTTGGATTGATATTGGTTTTACAACTATTCAACCTTCAGAGTTTTTAAAAATTGCTTTTGTAATTTATATAGCCTCATTACTTTCTGGCATTCACCGTCACATCGAATCATTCAGATATGGTGTTCTTCCATTTTTAGGAGTTTTAGCTACCTCTGGCGTGGTCATGCTTGCTTTACCAGATACGGACACGTTTATGATTATGATTGTCGCTGGTATTGCCATGTTCGTGGCCGCGGGAGCTAAGTGGAAACATATTTTAATCCTTGGTGTAACCGGTCTATTAATTCTTAGCATAGTTGCCTTTGCACGACCTTATGTAATGGACCGTATCATGACTTTTATAAATCCCGGTTCAGATCCTTTAGGAAGTGGTTACCAAATAGAACAATCACTAATTGCAATTGGCTCTGGTGGATTTCTTGGTCGAGGTTACGGCCAAAGTATTCAAAAATTTGAATACTTGCCCGAGCCAATTGGAGATTCTGTCTTTGCTGTCTATGCCGAAGAATTTGGCTTTTTTGGTTCTACTATTTTAGTCTTTCTTTTAGCTTTTTTTACTTTCCGTGGTTTTAAAATCGCCACACAGGCGGAAGATTTATTTGGCATGTTACTCGTGGTTGGTTTTATGACTCTTATTGCTAGCCAAGCGTTTTTAAACATAGCCGCTATGCTTAGTGTGGCTCCATTGTCAGGCCTTCCATTACCATTTATTAGTCATGGCGGAACCGCCTTAATTGCTATTTTAGCGTCTATGGGTATTGTTCTAAATGTGTCAAAATATCGTCTACACGATAAACGTTCATGATACACTTAAGCTAATATGCGAATTGGTTTTGTTGGCGGAGGAACTGGCGGGCATTTCTATCCACTCATTGCTGTAGTGGAAGCAATGGAGTCATATCAAAATAAACCTGATCTATACTACTTTGGGCCAAACGCTTATAACAGTGAGCTCCTGAAAAAACACTCTGTAAAATTTGTTTATTGTCCGGCTGGAAAATTGCGATTATATTTCTCAATCCAAAATTTTTTTGATTTATTTCGTAACTTTTTTGGAGTTTTTGTTGCATTAATAAAACTTTATTTAATTTATCCTGATGTAATATTTAGTAAGGGTGGGTACACCAGTGTCCCAATTTTAATTGCCTCTCGTTTACTACGTATCCCAATAGTTATCCACGAATCAGACACTGTCCCCGGCCGTGCTAATCTTATGGCTAAGAAATTTGCTAAGTATATTGCTATTTCGTATCCTGAAACTTTTGATTCTTTTCCTAAAGACAAAACAGCTCTTACTGGCATTCCAATTAGACAAGCTTTACTTACTCTAGATCCAAAACCTTTTGTTACTTTAGGCATTCCTGATGATCTACCACTCATCTATGTAACTGGTGGCTCACTCGGAGCCGAGCGTATAAACAACTTAATTTTACGTTGCCTTGATGAACTACTACCCCAAGTGAGAATCTTCCATCAGACTGGTGAAGCAACGGAAAAAGAAATAGCTTTTACTGCCCAATCTCTTATCACTAACCCTGAGCTACAAAGTCATTACTATGTAGCTGGCATATTACCAGTTGAAAAAATAAATGCACTTCTAAGTGCTTCATCATTAGTAATCACCAGAGCTGGCAGTACTACCTTATCTGAAATAGCTATTCATGGAACACCTAGTATAGTAATCCCTATCCCAGAAGATATAAGTCGAGACCAACGCTCTAATGCCTATGCTTTTGCTCGTACCGGGGCTGGTACAATTATTGAGGAGCGCAATTTGACCGAAGCCTTGCTGATATCGGAGATCCGTTCTATTATTGGCAATCAAGGACGTTGGCAGAAAATGAGCGAGTCTGCCCGGCAATTTGTTCCAATTGATGCGGCTTTAAAGATTGCTAGTATCCTAGTTAAAATCGGTACAGAACATGGATCTTAATCCCACTAACCCAACTAAAGTCGTAACCCGTTTTGCGCCATCACCAACCGGCTTTTTACATGTAGGCAGTATACGAACAGCGCTATATGCTTATTTATGGGCCAAAAAACATAATGGTACTTTTATTCTTCGCATCGAAGATACTGATAAATCTCGCGAGGTTCCTGGTTCGCTAGAACATCTACAAGAATCTCTACGCTGGCTTAATATCAACTGGGATTATGGTCCAGATAACCCGGGAACTTATGGTTCCTGTATTCAATCAGAACGTCTAGCGATCTACAAAAAGTACGCTGAGGGCTTAATAAATAAAGGCCTTGCCTATGCTGACCCATACACTGAAGATGAATTAGACTCTTTCAGAGAGCGGGCAAAAATTGAAAAAAGGCCGTTTCTATACCGCGATCACCGACCAGAAAACCCTCCAGCTTGGGATGGTACCAAGCCACTCCGACTTAAAGTAAAAGACGTAAAACGCTACACCTGGAACGATGCTGTTCGTGGCGAACTTAGCGCCGGCGAAGAAATGCTTGATGATTTGATTTTAATAAAATCAGATGGTTATCCCACCTATAACTTCGCACATATAATTGACGATTACGAAATGGGTGTGACTCATGTAATGCGGGCAGATGAGTTTATCTCTAGTCAACCAAAGTTTTTGAGTATTTATGACGCTCTAGGTTTTACCTATCCCGTTTTTGTTACCTTACCACCAATTATGCGCGAAGACCGCACGAAAAAACTTGGTAAACGTGATGGGGCAAAAGATATACTTGATTACCGAGCTGATGGATACTTGCCAGAAGCGATGGTAAATTTCCTAGCTCTCATCGGTTGGAACCCTGGCACAGACCAAGAAATATTTTCTGAAGCAGAGTTGATTGTGGCATTTGATATAACCAAAATTCAACGAGCTGGTGCTGCTTTTAACAAAGAAAAGTTGCTGTGGATGAATAAACAACACTTACTAAGAAAAACACCCGAACAATTAGTTGAGTATGTCACAAAAGCTCTTCCGGACAGCACCAAAAAACTACCACAATATTCAATAGAAAGACTAAAAAAATTAGTTCCAAACTTAATTGAGCGAATTCAGGTCGCAACTGACGTAAAGACTGCTTCAGAGGCAGGCGAATATGATTTCGCCTTTACAACACCAGAATACGAGATTAATTTGCTACTATGGAAAAATGACACATCGCTCATGCAGGTTAAGCCTCGTCTAGAAAAGGCCAAAGAGTTATTAGCTAACGCTGACTTCACTAGTGCAGAAACTATTAAAGTATCTCTGTGGGACTATGCAGAACAAGTAGGGAAGGGAGAAATATTTTGGCCATTACGAGTCTGTCTATCTGGAAAAAAACAATCCCCAGACCCATTTACTATTGCCTGGATAATCGGTCAAGTTGAAACTATCAAGCGAATTAAAAATGCTTATGATAAAATAGGGGAGTGATTTATAGAAAATCGCTCGTAGCTTTCATATTAGCACTTGCCATCATACCGCTTCTAGCTAGTAATTTTAATTTTGTCTCTGCCCAAGAAACCGAATTAGAGAAACTCCAACAAAACATAAAAGATCGTGGTTCTAGGCTAGCCGAAATCGAAAAAGAAATTACCAAATATAAAAATGATTTGAAAACCGTCGGGACCGAAAAAAAAACTTTGCAGAATGCTATCAATCAACTCGAAACCGAACGTAAAAAAGTCCAAGCTGAAATTTCAAAAACAGAAACTTTAATTAGCTATACCGATCTTGAAATAAATAAACTAATTATTGAAATAACACGTACCGAACAAGAAATCCAAGAAAATCATTCTGCTATTGCACAAATAATTCGTAGTCAATACCAGGACGGACAAGAGAGTATGATTGAACTCTTACTACAAAATGACCACTTGTCTGAATTCTGGGGAACAATCGAGGAACAAGAGTCAGTTCGTAACAAAATGACGGAAAAAGTTTTATTACTAGGAACTTTGCAAAAGAGCTTAGATAATAAAAGAAAAGAAAATACAGACAAAAGAACCAATTTGGTGTCTCTAAAAACTCAGTATCACGACCAAAATTCAGTTCTAACCAATAATAAGACTGAGCAAGCAAAATTACTTGAAGTTACCAAAAGTGAAGAGAAGACCTATCAACAAATGTTAGCTCAGAAGCAAGAAGTTCGTGATCAAATAATCAAAGATCTGCGTGACTTTGAAGCTAAGATTCAGTTTATTTTAGATCCCAACACTATACCCACTTCTGGAACCCGTGTCTTTGATTGGCCACTTAAAAGTGTACTTATTACACAGTATTTTGGTGGTACTGAATTTGCAAAGCAAAATGCCAGTGTTTACGCGGGTCGTGCATATCACCCCGGTATAGACCTTGGCACTCCTCGTGGTACTGCCATCTACGCTCCATTAGCAGGCACAGTACGTGCAATCGGAAACACCGACCTGGTACCAGGTTGCTTCTCCTGGGGTAAATGGACTCTAATTGACCATGCTAATGGTCTATCCACCCTCTATGCTCACCAAGACGTTATTAGTGTCTCACCTGGCCAAAAGGTCGCTACTGGAGAAATTATTGGTTATACCGGCAACACTGGCTATTCCACCGGCCCACATTTACACTTTACCGTTTATGTAAAGGCTGGTGTTACTGTTCGTCAATTTAATGAAATAAAAACCGTCACTAGCTGCGGTCCAGCCTCTACACCGGTAGCAGCTAGTGATGCCTATATCGACCCAATGAATTATCTACCAGCCCTTTAAAATAATATGTTTGTTGAAAACTTTTATAACTTTATTATTGTTGTCTCCATCCAATTTTTGTTTTATATTTTTCACGCTTACAAAGCAAGAGAACTACATAACTTAAAAAAAAGCAGTTATTCCGAGGTATGATTATTGGTCTTCCTTTTGGTATTGCGTTTGATTTAATTGTCGGGCCACATGTTTGGCTTTCATAATTATGCCCTAGGTTATACTTGGTGGTTCCTAATAATTAACGGATTATTCTCCTGGGGCTTGATGATTGCCAACGTCTTTTTACTTAAACACCATAGCTTGATTTATGTGTATCTATGGTCAGTTGGATTAGCTGTAGTGTACGAGATCGCTAATTATTTTTTTCCAGTTGGATTTGAAAGAATTGAATACCTAACTGCAATATTTTTTACCTACGCTTGTCTCACAATACTACTAATGACAACCATGCGTCTAGCATACAAATTTCACTTCAAACTTTTACCATTTTAAACACGCTATAAAATCAAAGCCACCCTACCGAGGTGGCCCTGCCAATTTTAGATTTGATCCAATTATATGCCGAAACCAACAATGCGTTAGTTGGTACTAGCGGGTGCGACTTTTCTTGATGATATCAGCAATTTGCTGCTTCGCATTTTTGATCGCCTTCGTTCGAGCCAGGCGCCTTACCACCGCCTGATAGTGCACATACAAGCGAACCTTACCCAATCCAACCTGAACATAAACTCGGACATTCTTCCGATGAAAGTCCGAATGTTGTAGAGAAGTAATCACCGGATGTTGTACTTCATACACACCATCGACCGGCTTGCCATCGACTTCGATCGATTGTTGCTCTAGTGTGCCAGCCGCGCAACCCTGGCTATTTAGCAAGTCAGCTAAAGCTTCATTGACTGAGTCATTTAAAGGTTTCACAAAGAAACGGTAAGTCGGTTCACTCATTTTATTTCTCCTAAAGGTTTGATAGGTGAGAAGGAACAAACTCAGAATACAGCATAGCTCTTTATTACAAATAGTAAAGACGGAATTATTTTAATGTCGCACAATATTCTTTAGGGGAGGGTTAGACAAGAGTAGGTGAGAGAAGTGCAAGAACTTATATTTAAAACAACAGGACTTGTAATAATCTTTTTGTTACAAATAAATTATTATTTAAGAAAATTTCTAAAACAGAATTCATATAAATAAAATACAAAACTTTTAAATAAATTTCTATTCAAAATTATTTTTACAAAATTCAATGTCAAAAAGAACTTAAGCTTAATAAAAAATCAACTAACTGTCCGACAGAAACTTGTAATGTCCGAGAAAGAGTTCAGATGACATTACCTACGTCTACCTACACCAAAGTGGCTTAAATTCGATTGTAAAGCTTCAAAATAGCTAGTTTAAATGGGGGGGGTTGCAAAGTTATACAAGTCTAAATAACAAATGACGGGATTTTAGGTAAATAAACCAACTAAATAAAAACCCGACAATGAAACATACATAAACAAATCATTTATAAAAAAGTAAATAAATTACCACACACATAAACCTTGCTCAATAAAGTAATGCCTAAACCACACAAAGGGCCTATTTGTGGTTGCTATATTAAGCTATATAAACTGAGATATCATATAGTTTATGTCGCAAAAGATATATTGTGCGACATTCATTAATATATAAATACTATTCTTTTTCAAGAAAGGTACTCTTCCCCATTTATTATATGTAAGTTAGTTAGATCCAAAATAGATTGAAAAAGCCAATCTTCATATTTCATTTTTTGTCTTCGTAAGTCGACATATAACCTGGTACTGCTTTTTCGTTATCTCTATAACCGACAGCCGATTCCCTTTCTTCAAAAATTGTAAGTTTGAAAATATTGCGTCCGCTTTTAGTTCATCTAGCGACACGGTACGAGAAAACATTTTAACAAAACCAACCACTGGTCCAAGCCAGCAGGGAGCGTCTGGGTTTGATTTAGAATCAAAGTATTTATGTTCGGAAATAAACTGACTTGGGTCGGTATCAGCTGATTTCACTATCTCCATCTCCCCCACTATCCCAATCTCCCTACAATTCGAATGATAAAACAGCGCCATATCGCCGACATTCATATCATCCCTAAACATATTGCGAACCTGGTAATTTCTGACCCCATCCCAAAAAACCGTTTTCTTTCTCGCCAATTCATCAATGCCAAATTCACTTGGCTCACTCTTCATTATCCAGTATTTCTTAGCCATATTTGTTTAACTATTAGTAGACACAAAAAGCGCCCGCAGGCGCTGTTTGTGTCTTAATTAGATATTCATCGCCAATGTCTTGCTCCAACAAGAAGCAGAAGCACTCCATGGCTTTGTTCCTTGTGTCTCATAGAGATATCGGGCATAAGCCATATTGTGATAAATATCGTCAAGGTTCAGTTTCATTGCATCTGCAGTTTTCTTATGATACCGCTTGTTAATTTGCATAACACCAGTATCAGCTGGATCAATCCTTCCCTTTAAGATACTTCCGTCCTCAAGGGTGTGTTGAAAAGTTGATTCACAACGTGCAATCTGAACCATAATAGGTAGGTCACGGAAATAGGAGCGGACAATCTTCTCGGTATCGAGATTACTAACACTCTCCATCTCCTCCGTTACTGAAGTGGTAACGATATGACCATACTCTGTACTAGACGGTAAAGCTGTAGAAATCGATGTAGCAGCTAGAACCGCAAGTATTACAGTGGATAAAATAAGCCAATGGTCTTATCTAACAAATATCAGCCCTAGAGCCGATAACCGCAAAATCATAGCATACTTGGCGGATTTATAATATTTTAGCATGATTTTGCCTTTTTGTCAAAAATTTTAACGGCAGATTCAATCCCTAAGTGCACCACCCCAGACTTCTAATGGACTTTTAAAACC
>DYNY01000017.1 GCA_020720815.1 Candidatus Elulimicrobium sp.
CTGTGTTGCTTGACAAAAGTCATATATTACTACATGATACGAATTATTAAGAGGTTTGTTCTCTCCGCTCTTAGTCACTGACAGCAAGGTATCTGACATAAATTAGAGCAACAGTTCTTTGACGCAAAACTTTTGATGGTAATTTTTATTACTCTTGCGTACATGGGTGTAGGTAGGAGTACAAAATTTATAATTAAATTTATTTGTACTGGTATGAAATTTTCTAATTTATTCAAAAAAATTATGCCTCTAGTGCTGGGGCTAATTGTTGTATTTGGCGTAATGAACTTTGGTTCTTACGATGCGCAAAATGAGCTGGCATCATTTATACCTACCGTGGCTATGGCTGAGGTAGAGATACCAATTTTGCCACCAAACCTGCCACTTATTCAGCCGACTAATTCAGAACCGGTTCTAAGGACTTGTGATATAGTGGCTAGTACTGAGGAGGTTATAGCTGGATCAAATTTAAATATCTCCTGGCAGACACAAGGTTTTTTCCGTGTGACTATTAATGATCAAGTGGTAGAGCCGACCACTGGCGGAACAATCACCTTTACTAATATTCAAGAAAATTCTACCTACACCCTTGTTGCTACAACTGAAGATGGTAAAAGTAATTGTGTCGTTTCGGTAACAGTCAGATGTATTACACCAGTACTACTACCAACTTGTGTTCTAACTCCCACTAATCAAACAATAAATTCTGGTGAGTCAGTAACTTTACATTGGTCAACTACTAATACTGTTCGGGCCACTCTATCTGGAGTGGGTGAAGTACCGACGCTTGGTAGTAAAGTGATTGGGCCGCTTAGTACCACCACCACTTATACTTTAACGGCTTATGGTGCTAGTGGTAGGGAGGTGACTTGTCATTCAGTTATCACGGTAACACCTCCAGTAATTCCGACACCAACTTGTACCCTAACTCCTACTTCAGCCATGATTAATGCAGGCGAAGCTGTCACTTTAGCTTGGACTACTACCAATGCTACTTCAGCTACATTGACTGATTTTGGTACAGTGACTCTCTTTGGTAGTCGATCAACTGGACCACTTTTGGCCAGTAAAAATTATACTTTAGCTGTCCTAGGGCAGAATGGCAGTACCGTTAGCTGTCATGCGACTATTACTGTTAAAGAAACTCCACCCGTGCCGGTATGTAATGCTTTTACAGCGACTCCAGCTACGATAACTAAAGGTGGATCTTCAACCTTAGCCTGGACAACTACTAACGCTACTCGAGTAGTGATTGATAATGCGATTGGTCAAGTGACAGCCACTGGAACCCTACTTGTCTCACCACTGACGACTACTGAATATACTATGACAGTGTATGGGGTAGGTGTTCAATCCGTTTCATGTAAGGCAAAAGTAACGGTGAATGATGTTCCGGTTACACCTGTCCCTAAATGCGAAAACTTTTCTGCTACGCCAACAACCCTGCCTAATGGTGGTGGAAATGTTCTCTTGTCTTGGCTAACTACTAATACTACTGGTGTTAGTATTAGTCCGATTATTGGAACAGTAAGTTCCTCTGGAACTACTACGGCACTAATTTCAACTACGACGACCTTTACCTTAATAGCTAGTGGAGTAAATAATCAGTCCGCTTCTTGTGCCGTTACAGTGACAGTTCTACCACCTATACCGGCACCAATTACTTGTGCCAACAACGTTAATTTTTCGGCCAACCCAACTACAATTACCAGCGGTGATAATGCGACTTTAACTTGGACAACTAACGGTATTACAGCGGTTAGTTTCAATCAGGGCATCACCTCTACTGGACTGAGGGGATCTGTTTCTGTCTCACCAGAAACCACTACTATCTACACCCTAACTGGTACTGCAGGAACCAGTACTATCGCTTGTCCGGTTACAGTAACTGTTGAAACAAGTGGTGGCGGAGGTGGTGGATCTTCTTCACCACGTTGTGAAATATCAATCTCAAAGAATAAAATTAACCTGGGTGATAGTGCTACCTTACGTTGGGACACTACTAGAGCTAGTGATATTGAAATTCTTGATTCTAAGAATCGAGTGATAGTAACGACTGAAGATTTGCTTAGTACTGAAAAAGGTAAACTCTTTGATGGTTCTATAAAAGTATCACCAACTACTGATACTAAATATACTTTGACAGCTAAGCGTGGCTCACGAGAAAAAGTTTGTACGGTTTCAATTGACGTTGAAAATGAAGTGGTTGTAACCCAGGTTCGTGACCAACAGCCATTAATTGCTGGAATTGCTCTTTCCCAAGTACCATATACTGGCTTTGAAGCCGGTCCGTTTTTGACCCTATCCTTTTACGCTTTGTTAATGGCTTGGGCTTTGTATATCGCTTATGTGCTAGTTATCCGACGCGATGTATTGGGAGGCTATGCTTTAGCTAGCTCACATATTGTAGCCGAAACACCAACCCCAGAAGAAATCAGACCAGATGTGTTTGTAAAATCTGTTAGTACAATACAAATGCCTACCATAAGCGTGGTACCGGCAGGTCTACCGGTGGCTGATAAAGTGATTGGTTATGAGGCTTTGGTTGAAGCGGCTAAACCAGTGGGGGAAATTACTGATGATGTAGCTACTATGAGTACTACTTCGTCTGCTACAGACGAAGTAGTAACTGCGCTTGAGAACTACGCTCACGCCAAAAAAGCTTTGCTTTCAAGTGATGCGATTCGTCATTTTGTTGGTACCACTTCAAGTCAAGAAGAAAGATTTTCTGCCCTTAATGATGTGATTACAACAGCTAAAGAAAAGTATCCAGCCGAAGATGGTTGGGTAGTGATAAATGAAAAAAGAATGCGCGACTTATGTGTTGCTTGTAGTGTTAATCAAGTACGTTCTAGTGTGGCTCCTTATGTGCCGACTGTTATACCAGAAGGTTCTGGTTCATTGGCTGAAGCGATTGTGACGGGTAATATTGTTGCGGCTTATGAGATGATTGGTCATCGACCAATGTTTGCGCTGGCTGATGCGGCTTCGGATCTTGATTCAGTCTATCGTTCACGTAAGGGTGAAAAGATGGTTATCTCTGATATGTTAATGCAATCAACTACCAATCTTTCCAATGAGCAAATTATGCAAATGATAAAAGCTTTGACTGGTGCACTCGATGGTGTTTATAATGATGAAGAATCAGCCGTTAAAATGGCAATTATGAAGGCGGTTAAGGTGGTAGCTTAATTAGGGTAGAAGATAAAACAAAAGGCCAGTCCCATATGTGGGACTGGCCTTTTGTTTTATCGATTATTGTTTTTTGGTCTCATTTTCCTCTACTAGTAAATTTTTCAATTCTAACAAACTAATAGTTTTAGATTCTCCACCGCGGGACTCTAAAGTTACGCCGGAGGCTTCTATTTCTTTATCACCAATTACAACAAAGTAAGGAATTTTTTCTGTCTTGGCTAGGCGAATTTTTTTACCCATAGATTCATTACTATCATCTAGATTGACTCGTAGTCCGGCTGACTTTAGTAAGGTGTAGACGTCTTCGGCATAGGCTAGCTGTGTGTCAGAGACAGGAACAATTCTGACTTGTTCTGGAGAAAGCCAGAGTGGGAAGTTGCCAGCTAAGTGTTCGATTAAGACTGCACTGAAGCGTTCAATTGAACCCATGATGGCACAGTGAATCATGACAATGCGTTCCTTTTCTCCTTTTTCGTTAATACAGGTTAAGTCGAACCTCTCCGGTAGATTCATATCTAACTGAATAGTAGCAACTTGATGTTCGCGACCGAGTGAATCTTTAGCCATGAAGTCTAGCTTTGGCCCGTACATAGCTGCCTCACCAGGGGCTTCAAAATAGTCAGCGTTTCTTTCTTTAGCGATTTCACGTAATGAATTTTCTGCATTTTCCCAGATTTCTTTAGTCCCGAGATATTTGCTCATCTCAGTTGGTTCATGGAAGGAGAGACGCACACGTAGGTTAAAACCAAAGGTACCGTAAAAGGTATCGATAATATCCCAGATTTTGAAAAATTCATCTTTCACTTGTGGATGACGACAAAATACATGAGAATCATCTTGAGTAATCGATAGGACACGAGTCAATCCACCGAGTTCGCCTGATTGTTCGTCACGGTAAACCATGGTTGTCTCAGCGTAGCGTTGAGGCATATCGCGGTAGCTGTGTGGTTTGCGGTCAAAAATCTGAGTATGGTGCGGACAGTTCATAGGCTTTAAGGCGTACTCTTTTCCTTCTCGAGTCTGGATACGGAATAATTCATCGGCAAATTTTTCCCAGTGGCCGGAAGTAACATACAAATCTTTTTTAGTGATATGTGGAATAGTGACACGTTGATAGCCGTGTTTTTCTCGCAATTGCCAGATGTACGTATCAAGCTGGTGTCGAATCATAGTACCCTTGGGTGTCCATAGAGGTAGTCCGGCCCCAACTAATTCGGAAAAAGTAAACAAGTCCTGTTCTTTTCCAAGTTTGCGATGATCACGTTTTTTAGCTTCTTCTATTTGGTATAGATAAGCGTCTAATTGCTCTTTGGTTTCAAAAGCTAGGCCATAGATACGTGAGAGCATTGGTTTTTTTTCATCACCGCGCCAATAGGCTCCAGCAACCTTATCCAGCTTAAAACTATCGGTGTCAATTTCAACTGAAGGATTTTCGGTATGCCCACCACGACAAAGATCAGTGAATTCACTTTTACCAGTACCACAGGTAAAGAGATTGACAGTCTCGCCACGAGTAATTATCTCTTCGATGATTTCAAGTTTATAAGGATTACCAGCAAAAATTTGTTTGGCCTCCTCAGCAGTTACTTCTCTATGTGACCAAGCAGTCCAAGTATTAAGTAGTTTCTTCATGGCTTTTTGAATATCTTTAAGACCATCATCACCAATAGTTTCTCCGCCGGAAAAATCAATATCATAATAAAAGCCGGTATCAATTGCTGGGCCAAGAGTAAGTTTGGCATTTGGGTAGGCATCAATAATGGCTTTGGCCATCACGTGCGCTAAGGTATGTCGCTTAAACTCAAGTGATTGGTTGTGTTGACTGCACATATAGATTTTAAATAGTTGAAATGAGTAAATGAGTAGCTCGCCACAGTTGACCACTCCCTTTGGGGTCGTGGCTCAACTAAGCGCCTGCATAAATTCGCAATACGAGACACTTCGCATCTCGTTTGCTCATTTAAAAATCGTCCGAGTAAAAAATTGACAGATGTCTATTTTTTACTCGGACGATTTTTGTAAATTTCAAAACCGCGGTTCCACCGAGTTTCCTTAATTTTTTATTAAGGCTCTTATTGAGACAGATTAGGAAGAAGAATCTTCGAGCCGGGCTCTGGTGTTTGGTAGACACCACAATTTCTGTGATTACTCTATCCTAATCTGATTGAGGAAAATGTCAAACTGTAACTTCTGCTGTTGGTAGGGGAGTTTGACCTGAAAGTAGTTTGGCTCGTTCCAAAGCAATACTAACTTCATCATTGCGAAGCGAAAGACGACCTTTTACAACTATACAAGAACCTACTGTCAAGATTGCTCGTAGTTCGCTATAGGTTTTTGGAAAAGCTACCACCTCCACCTGGTCTTTTTTATCGGCTAAAATTACAAAGGCCATACGGTCTCCTTTTTTAGTGAGTAATTCTCGTATTCCGATAACCATTCCAGCGGTCACAACCGGAATACCACTACGAGCATCATCTTTAATATCGGTAATAGAAGGACGTTTTTTTATTTCCTCAGTATGTTCATCAAGGGGGTGTCCAGATACGTAAACACCAAGCAGGTCTTTTTCCCAGATTAGTTGTTGGGTCTTGGGTATGTCGGTTGCACTATCAAGACTTATTTCGTCACTGTCAGCAATTCCTCCAAAGAGTGACTCTTGGGCCGCTTCCTTGCCAGCCATGTGCTCTTTATTGAAAGCAATAATTTTTTCTAAGTTGGCGTACATTAAGCCACGTTGCGCAAAAGAATCCAGTGCACCAGTCATGATGAGGGCTTCAAGGGATTTTTTATTAAGGTTACGATTATGGATTCTGGTTAAGAAATTACTGAGTGAGGTAAATGAGCCATTAGTTTTTCTTTCCGTGATAATCGTTTCCGCAATACCTTCACCAAAATTTTTGATTGTGGTCAACCCAAAGCGAATGGTTTCTTTGCCTGGTACGACTGAAAAGTCAGCGAAAGATTCATTAATATCAGGAGGTAATACATCAATACCAATGCGCTCACACTCGCGAATAATTTCAGCGATTTTATCGTTATCACCTGAATCAGCCGTAAGCACGGCCGACATATATTCAACTGGAAAATTGGCCTTCATGTATGCGGTTTGATAGGCTACTCTGCCATAGCTAGCAGCATGAGCCTTGTTAAATCCATAGGCCGCAAATGGTTCGATGAGACTCCAAAGTTTTTGGGCGACTTTAGGTGAAAGTTTACCGAATTCTATAAAGCCGGTGAGTAGCTTATCTTTTTCCGTTGCCATTACTTCAGGAATTTTCTTACCCATGGCTTTTCGTAACATGTCCGCTTCAAGCCAACTGTAGCCTGCTAGAATACGAGCAATCGCCATAACATCATCTTGATAAGCGACAACACCATATGATCTATCTAGCACATTAATAAGTCGCGGATCTATATATGTGACGAGAGACGGGTTGTTTTTGCGTTCAATATACTGGGGGATAGATTCCATTGGTCCAGGACGATAGAGTGCAACCATGGCGTTTATATCGTGTATAGTACTTGGCTTTAATTGCTTGAGAAAAGTGGTCATGCCAGAACCATTTAATTGGAAAAGACCCATTGTCTCACCGCGCGCTAACATAGCAAAAGTTTTATTATCGGTCAGCGTTATGTTCTCTATATCAACATCGACGTTACGAATTTTCTTTACTCGTTTAACTGCATCAGCTAAGATCGCCAAATTTTTTATGCCGAGAAAGTCAAACTTTAGTAACCCCACACCATCTTCACCGACACTTTTCATTTCGTATTGAGTGATAAATTTACCAGTCTTAGGATCTGGTTGAATCGGTACAAATTGACTAAGTGGTGTCGGAGAAATAACTACACCAGCGGCATGTACTCCTAGGTGTCTCACTCGGCCTTCAATTTGTTTCGCCAAGTCAATTACTTCACGTGAATCGGAGTCTTTTTTGTATAAGTCAGCCAGGTCGGGCTCTATCTCTAAAGCTTTTTTTAGTGTCATGGGGAAACCTTGACTACCTATAGGCACGAGTTTAGCAATACGATCTCCGACAGAATAGGGGTGGCCAAGTGCTCGTGCTACATCGCGTACGGCGGCCCTTGCCATCATGGTCCCAAAAGTACCAATCTGGGCCACTTTATCTGCACCATATTTACTTTTGGCATATTCAATAATTTCATCACGACGATTGTCAGCGAAATCCATGTCTATATCTGGAGCGGAAGGTCGCTCAGAATTTAGGAAACGTTCAAAAGGAAGTTTGTACTCAAGTGGGTCTACGTTCGTGATACCAAGTACATAGGTAGTTAAAGAGCCGGCCACCGAACCGCGAATAGTGGTCAAAATTCCACGCTCTCTGGATTCCCGTAACAGGTCACCTACGACGAGAAAATATTTGGCATAGCCTTTATTTTTAATCACCTCCAATTCATAATCTAAACGTTCTTTGACTATAGCGTCATTAATATCTAGTTTTCGCCAAGCTACTCCGGTATAAGCTTTAGTTTTAAGTTCTACATCAGGCGTGTTGCCACTCTCGATTGGGTAATCTGGAAAGTACCAATGTGTACCAATTTCTATTTCAACATTGCAGGCCTCGGCAATTTTTACTGTGTTGGCTACTGCTTCTGGTATAGCTTTGAAATACTCGATGGCTTGGGCTTGTGTAATAAAAGAAAAATCTTCACCGGAGTCATGATCATCTGAGGTGTCTACTATTCCTCCAGTTTGAATTTTTATTAAAACTTCGCGGGCGACTTTATCTTCAGGTTTTATGTAGTAAACGTCATGAGCTGCTACTAGTGGAGTATTGGTTTTGCGAGCGATGGCAATAATGGCGTCTTGATTTTTCTTATGGTCAGTCACTTCTGGGTGATGAGTTATTTCTAGATAACAATCATCGCCAAAAGTTTGCTTATACCAATCAAGTCTTTGTTCAGCCTTCTCAAGGTCACCATCTTTAAGTGCCCTGGTAATTTCCCCTGCAAAAGAAGGGATGATACAGATGATATCTTTGGCGTGTCTAGCAATTAGTTCATCATCGAGCCTTGGTTTGTAGTAAAAACCCTCTATGTTTGAAGTGGTAACTAGCTGGATCAAGTTTTGATAGCCAGTAAAAGTCTTAGCTAGCAAGACTAGCCTTGCCCTTGGTTTGTCGATGGCTTCTTTATCATGACGAGTACGTGGCGAAAGGTAAGCATCAAGACCAATAATTGGTTTAAGACCCTCTTTAGTGCAGGCTTTATAGAAATCAATAATGCCATAAAGAGCTCCATTATCTGTCAGGGCTAGGGCCTTTTGACCATCAGCTTTGGCCGTAGCCACCAGCTCTTTTGTGTTAGGGAGGGCATTTAAAAGGGAGTAGTGCGAGTGCGTGTGGAGGTGAACGAAGTTGGTTTTTGGTGTGGGCATATTTAGCATTCACTATTATATCATTGATGAGCCAAAGCCCTATATTTTCTTGAAATCTGGATATCTTAGCCTATCTGTCTTTTGACATAAAGATGTATAATATTATGTATTATGATAGACATCGTGAAAAATTATCGGAAGAAAATATGGATAGGCCTATTTATTTTAATTTCAGCCGTTATTTTAGTAATACTGCAAGCGAACCTAGTTTTTTTACAAAATTTTTTCGCGTATTTTAATAATACCGCCAGCTTAACTCTCAGTAACCCCGATGCAATTGTGACCGAGTCTGATACTAGAGGAACTACTTGGACACACCTTCGTTTTTCAGACATAGCTTGGAAAAATCCCGGTGGTGATTGGTCAGATACACAAGGTAAATTACAGGGAAGGTCTGCTTTTGCTAAGTCTGATGTTTATGACAATGATACGGTTCAGACATTAAATTTTAATTGCCCTCATGTCACTAGTCTTGGTTTTGCTTGTGTTGTTGTTTTATCGTCGCAGATTGGCTACTAATCTTACTAAAATTGACTAGTTATTTTGTAAAAATTACGGATAGGTGTGGTTAAAAATAGTAAAAAGTTATTCATGGTGGGTGTTGATGAAGCTGGCCGAGGACCTTTGGCTGGTCCGGTAGCGGTCGGAGTAGTGTTGATAAAAACGGATTTTGATTGGCGTTTGATTTCAGGGGTGGGTGATAGTAAAAAAGTTTTGCCTAAAAAACGCAAAGCGATTTTTCTGAGAGCTAAAGAATTGGCTAAAAAAAATTTACTAACTTACGCTGTTGTTATGACAGAAGCAAGTAGTATAGATAAGATCGGTATTATACCAGCGATTAAACAAGCTCTAACAAAAGCTTTAGGGAAAGTACTTAAGATTAGATTAGAAGCTAACTCGAACAATTGTTTCATTAAGCTTGATGGCGGACTAAAGGCGCCGGTAGAATTTGTTTGTCAAAAGACAATCATTAGAGGAGATGCTACAGAATTAATTATTGGCCTGGCATCGATAATGGCTAAGGTAACGCGTGACACATACATGGAGAAGCTGGCTAAAAAGAAAGAATATTTAGCTTATGATTTTGCGACTAATAAAGGCTATGGGACAAAAAAGCATCGTGAATCAATCACGATAAACGGGCTTTCTAAGGAGCATCGGGCCAGTTTCTGCCATAGAGTTTTGGCGAGTAGTAACTGCGAAAGACACGCATGATTACCCCAGTGGGCAATTTACTATGCTCGGACACCAACTTTACCGATGTCCTGTCGGACACTACGTATCGGCAAAGTCCGGCTTGGTGTTCTGCGCAATGTCTTTCTTAGTCACTCTATTCGCCAGGTAGTCATTAGGTGACATTTGAATTAAAAACAGCCTACCAGTTGCGTTTTTACAGGGATTTGGTATAGTTCTGCCACTATGGTTATTCGAATGCGACACACGCGGTCACACACCGCCAATCGACGCTCACATCATGCGCTTAAGGCTCCTAATTTGTCTTTGTGTAAGAATTGTGGCTCTGAGCACCGTCCACACCACATGTGTTTAAATTGTGGTTTTTACAAAGGTAAGGTCGTGATTGACCTACTAACAAAGAAGAAAGACCGAGAAGCTAGACTACAAGCTAAACGAGAAATGACTAGGGGACAGTCAGCGGGAGCTGAAAAGGAAGTAGCCACCACCAAGTAAAAACAGCAAAAATCCACAAGGCTAAAATACTTTTGTGGATTTTTGCTTAATTGGTAATCCCTTTGTGCTACACTGTAAGCAGTAAAATAAGTACATTAAATTATGGCAAATCGGCACCTTTCAAGAAGTATCGTTCTACAATCACTCTTTGAGTGGGATTTAAATGCAATTGAACGAAAAGTTGTCATTGAAGTTTTAGATAGAAACATTGAGGAGTTTGCTCCCAATAAAACCGATTACCCGTTTATGGAGAAGTTACTAAACGGAGTTTTAAGTAAACAGCCAGAGATAGATTTAGTAATTTCTAAAGCGGCTCCAGAGTGGCCGATTGAGCGGATTTCACCGGTTGATAGAAATATTTTAAGATTAGGATTATTTGAGCTTTTGTTTGCTGATAGAAGTGAAGTACCTGCTAAAGTAGCTATCAATGAATCAATCGAATTAGCCAAGCAGTTTGGTGGTGATAATAGCAGTCGTTTTGTAAATGGAGTATTAGGCGCGGTTTATAAAGAAATTGGCGAGCCTGGTAAAGAAGAAACTAGTAAAAAAAAGAAGAAAGAAGTCCCGTTTGATAAGATGCCAATTTTGCGTTTGGCCGGAGCGGTCGTTTATTCAGAAAATGAAGGAGTGATGTATCTGGCTTTGGTGCATGATATTTTTGGTCACTGGACTCTCTCTAAAGGTAAAATAGAAGAAGGCGAAACGGTCGAAGCGGGCGCCGTACGTGAACTTAAAGAAGAGATGGGACTTGATGTGGTAATTGAAGCCGAGCTAGGAATGAATGAGTATGTGGCCTCAAATCCAGAGCTTGGTAAGGTACGCAAGCAAGTACATTATTTCTTAGCATCGTCACCGTATTCGGATATTACTTTAGAGCAAAAGGGTGGTCTTGATGATGCTCGTTGGTTTAGAGTGGCTGACATTTTGGATCTCAACTTCTATGAAGATATTTTACCAATTGTAACTAAGGCCGTCACAATGCTGGTTGGCAGACGAAGCAAATAATGATAATCTCGTTTAATATTAGAAATCTATAACTGAATCTCCAACATGGAAGAACGCAATATTGAGATTGATTTAACTGCTTTACAAGCAATATTAGGGGTAAATTTTAAGGATACCGATCTCTTACTCTCTGCTATAACCCACCGCTCATATCTTAACGAACACCGGGATGCTACTTGGGAACATAATGAGCGTTTGGAATTTTTAGGCGATGCAGTTTTAGAGCTAGTCGTGACTGATTTCTTATTTTCCACCTATTCTGACAAACCAGAAGGTGAGTTAACCGCTATTAGGGCGGCTTTGGTAAATACTATATCGCTGTCAGTTGCTTCCGAACAGTTGGGAGTCAATCAGTACCTTTTAATGTCAAAAGGTGAAGCAAAAGATGAGGGCCGAGCGCGCCAGTATATTTTGGCTAATGTTTTTGAAGCTTGTATTGGGGCGATTTATTTAGATCAAGGTTACGATACGGCTCGGGATTTTATAGCTCAGAGGCTATTTAGCCAGACAGAGGAAATTATCAAACAGCGTCTATGGCAAGATGCCAAGAGTCGCTTTCAGGAGCTGGCACAAGAGCACGCTTCTATTACCCCGACCTACGAAACTGTTTCTCAAGAAGGACCAGATCACGACCGGGTTTTTACCATTGGCGTGTATTTAAAGCGAGAAAAAGTGGCTGAGGGAATAGGTCGTTCTAAACAAGAAGCTGAACAACAAGCGGCCCACTCTGCGATTATAGCTAAAGGCTGGAATTAGAATTAATAGATTAATCACAACACTTCAATCAGTGTCAAAACTTGGCGTGGTATACTTTTAATTATGTCTAGTTTTCGGTCGTATAATCTTTTAAGTGGTTTTACTTTGATTGAAATCATGATGGTATTGGCTATTATTAGTATTTTGGCGGTGGTCGGAGTGGCTAATTTTAGTGATTCTTCTGCCTCCGCTCGTGATACACAAAGACAGTCGGACTTAAAAAACCTACAAAACGCGATCGAAACATATCATAGTCAAAATGGACGGTATCCAGTTGGTTGTGCGGTAGGAGTTCCTGCTAATGGTTGGTCTGGTCAATTGGCGACTAATTATGCTTGTACTGACGGAATGGGACAGTATATTGTCGGGTTGGCCCCAGAATATATTTCCGTCTTACCAACCGACCCCAGATTAAACGGCATTGATTCAGGGTATATTTATCGTACTAATGCTGAAGGAACAGTTTACAAACTGAAAGCCCACAAAACCGTAGAGAGCGAAGTGGTAACCCGAGATCATCCACTTAAAGCTTGCGATATAAGAGTACAGCAAAACCTGCCTGGGGCACCAAAATTTGGATCACCAGCCGTAAACGCCAGTCGTAACCCTAAAGATATTGGTTGGTGTGCCGCGATATCAGACGGAGTTAATTTTACTTACCCAGAAACAGATTGCAATGAGAATACTGATTCTTTTCGTTCCTCTTACTCGGTGTCGGGAGGATTGGCTCCTTTATACGATGGCGGTAATAATGCCGCCTACGGTCTAGATCTTTATGCAGCTGATCCCTTAGAAGTAATTAAGGGAGTCAACCTTACCCAGAAAAATATTAGACGTTTTTACGCTATCCATTATTCCACTGACGTAATTTGTAAATAATATTATCATGTTATCCAATTTTTATAGAAAAACCGGTTTTACTCTTATTGAATTAATAGTTGTGATTGCAATCATTGGTATTCTCTCTACTATCCTTTATGCTAGCTTTGATGTAGCTAAAGCACAATCACGCGATAAGGTCAGGATGGCTTCACTTAAAGAACTACAGTTGGCAATTGAATTGTATAAGTCACAAAATGGTAGCTTTCCTACTCGGGGATGTGTTGGAACTACTGCAATAACTGATTTTGTTGGGCCGGGGCCAGTACTGGCTGGTGGTGGTAACTTTAAGACTTGTGCAACTGATTACATAATAGGTCTAGTACCAGACTTTATTCCGGCTTTACCAACTGATCCAAGCTTTGAAAATGAAGCGGGTAGAGGTTTTTATTATCAGAGTAATGGTACTAGCTATAAGCTGATGTTATTAGATGTGGCCGAATCGGTTGAGATTGCAAGTTTTGCTGATAATTTCTCGCGTTGTCCTAGTGCAGGGGGAAGTTGTCCTAATATTGAGACTATTTCAACTACCTATGCCGTTTACAGTGCTGGTGCTTCTGGTTGGTAAAATACAAAATCATGTACCTTAAAGAATTAACGATTAATGGTTTTAAATCTTTTGCTAAAAAAAGTGAACTTGGTTTTTCGTCTTCAATTACTGCCATTGTTGGTCCGAATGGTTCAGGTAAAAGTAATGTAGCTGAGTCGTTTCGATTTGTTCTCGGTGAGCAGTCGGTCAAGTCGATGCGTGGTAAACGAGGTGAAGATCTTATATGGGGAGGCTCAAGTGAGGTGGCTAGGGGTAATCGTGCTAGTGTTGTGGTTACTTTAGATAACACAAACCGAGTTTTTCCAGTTGATTTTACTGAAGTCGTAATTGAACGAGTGGTTCATCGCGATGGGCAAAATGACTATTTACTCAATGATTCAGTTGTGCGCCTTAAGGATATTCAAGAATTATTGGCTTCAGCTAATATTGGTTCGACCGGGCATCATATTATTTCTCAAGGCGAAGCCGACCGTATTCTTTTGGCTAATGCTAAAGAACGTCGAGAGATGATTGAAGATGCACTTGGTCTAAAAATATATCAATACAAAAAACAAGAATCGGAGCGTAAACTACAGAAAACAGAAGAAAATGTAGCCCAGGTAGAATCTTTACGTCGGGAAGTTGCCCCACATTTAAAATATTTAGAAAAGCAAATCCAGAAAATTGAAAAGTCTTTGCAATTACAAGAACAACTAAAGATCACTTACGCTGAATATCTAAAGCGTGAGGATGTTTATATTGCCTACCACCATGATCGCCTTCTGGCAGAAAAAAGAGGGCCGGAAGGACAACTAAAATTAGTCAAACAAAGTCTTGAGGAAGCTAAAATACAACTGCGAAAATCTGAAGCCAAACAAGAGGCTGATGTTTTGCTAGAGGCTGAAGAGGCTGTGCAGTTGGTGGCCAAAGCCAGACAATTGGCTGAGCGGGAGCAAAGCAAGTGCGAAGGACAGATTGCCTTATTGCAAAGACGTTTAGAAGAACAAGAGCGTCGCAATAAACTTACTTCGGGTAAGGCTATTCCTTATCATGATATGAAAAGCCTTATCGTATCTCTAGAACAACAGGTTGAAAAAGCCATGGCCCGAGACGAAGTGACTTATTTGCAACGAACCCTGTCAGATATAATTCACCGATTAAAACTATTCTTAGAACGTTCAGAGGGGGTTTCTGATGTGGGTGTGAAGATTGACAAGGAAGAGATGGAAAAGCTCATAATCGAACTTAAAGCCTTGGTTAAGAGAGTTGAGGTTGCAACAGCTGATGAAACAAAGGCTCGTCAGGTTTATGATGAGATAGCTCAAAAACGAGTACAAGAAGCAACCGATGGTCGGGAAGCGGAACGAGCAGTCTTTCGCTTTGTAGGCGAGGTACGTGAACTAGAAACTAAACTCGAAAGAATAGACCGAGAGTTGTCTATTCTTGAGCGCGACCGAGCTGAGTTTAAACAAGAATTGCAAGAAGCAGTGGCTTTACTTGGTCGTGCTTCATCTGATTATTATACTTATGAAGTAAAAAACGCAGATGGCCAAATTGTGTCGGAAGTTGAGGTTGTAGAGGAACCTCGTGATGCACAACGAACGCGTCGGCATGAACTAGAAAAATTAAAGATTCGTTTGGAAGAACTTGGTATTGGTACGATCGAAGATGTCATAAAAGAATACAAAGACGCCAAGGAGCGCGATGAATTTTTGGCGCATGAATTAGACGACCTCACTTCTTCTATTACTAAATTACGAGAACTCATAACAGAACTTGAGATGAAGCTCGATGAGCAATTTGGGGCTGGTATAGAAAAAATTTCATCGGAATTTAATCATTTCTTCACTCTGATGTTTGGTGGTGGGGAAGCTGAGTTGCTTCGCGTAGCGACCAAAATCGAAGAGAGTGAAGAAGATGAAGAAAATAAAAAAGAAAATGGTTTTATTCCAAAAAGTAGCAAAGACGGAATTGAGTTGTCAGTGAAGTTACCTAATAAGCAGGTAAGGGGATTGGAGATGCTTTCTGGTGGTGAGCGAGCACTGACTTCGATTGCACTCATTTTTGCTATGAGCCAGGTCAACCCACCACCATTTATTATCCTTGATGAGACCGATGCGGCCCTTGATGAAGCTAACAGTCGTCGTTATGGCGATATGATTGAAGCCTTGTCAGCCAAATCTCAGCTTATTCTTATTACCCATAATCGTGAGACGATGAGTCGTGCTGGTATACTATATGGTGTCACAATGGGTGGTGATGGTATTTCAAAGCTTCTCTCAGTCAAGCTCGATGAGGCAGTGGCCGTGGCTAAGTAATCTCGTGGAGGCTTAGCCTCCACAACTTAGCCTTCCTCAAATTCTAGTTTTCGGGTTTGGCCTTCCCCAGTCCAAACTCTTAGAATACCTATAAAATGACTTGCATTGTTTTGTTTTATATAAAAAAAGAGAACCAGTGCGCGACCGGTCCTCAATGATTCAGCACCCTCGTTCCCTGGTGACCTACCAGCAAGTGGGGAGATTGTTGAGGAGAGCCTAAACAAAGCCAACGAATCCATCCCGTAAATCTAGCTCTCTAACTGGAGACGGGGGACGTTAAGCCGGGTAGGATTTTGTTACGCAGTTGAACATTCACTGCATTGTCACTATACCACTTTCTCTATAAGTTCAAAATCCAGCTGACGTTCTTCTTTGTCGGCCCGCATAAGCTTGACGGTGACAGCGTCGCCTAGTTGGTAGATCTTGCCGGTCTTCTGTCCTTTAATGCGGTATTTACTAGCTTCGTGTTCAAAGTAATCACTTTTAATTGTAGCAAGGCGTACCATACCATCGGCCATACAAGTAGATTCCTGCACGTAGATACCCCAGTCAGTTACACCTGTAATGACACCTGAGAAAGTTTCGCCAATTCGATTCATTAAGTATTCTACCTGCTTAAACTTGATTGAGTCACGCTCAGCACTGACCGCTTCCATTTCGCGTTGAGAGGATTTGATACACATCTGTTCGTATTGTTGTAATTCTTTGGGTCCGATATGAGAACCATCGAGGTGCTTTCGTAGTAGACGGTGCGACATTAGGTCTGGGTAGCGACGAATTGGGGAAGTGAAGTGAGTATAAAATTTGAAAGCCAATCCAAAGTGACCGATATTTTTGGTAGAGTAAACAGCCTTAGCCATAGAACGAATTGTGGCCGTTTTGATTAGGTTAGCCTCGGGTTTACCCTCGACTTCTTTAAGTAGCTTATTAATAGCGGTAGCTTTGACAATGCCTTTATTAACTTCAAATTCATAGCCAATTGCGCGCAAGAAAATACCTAACTCCTCAAGCTTATCTGGGTTTGGCTGGTCGTGAATCCGGTAGACGAAAGCCAAGTCCTTATTTTTACTTTTAGCCAAGTCATAGATATGAGTAGCCACTTCGCGGTTCGCGAGGAGCATGAAGTCTTCAATCATGAGCATAGTCTCGACTCTCTCTTTGACGAAGGCTCGAATCGGCGCTCCGCGTTCATCCAGCTCAAACTTTACTTCTGGTTGATCAAAAGCAATTGCTCCTTGTGCATAGCGCTTTTGACGTAGCTTACGACCGAGAGCCATCAGTATGTTTAGGTCTTCTAGGTGTGGGCCAGATTGCTTATCAAGCACCTCTTGGGCTTCTTCATAACTAAAACGCTTATCTGAGTGAATGATAGTCTGACCATACCAGGCACTTACTATGTGTGCATCCGGATTGATTTCAAATACAGCTGAGAAAGCTAGACGATCTTCGTTTGGTCGAAGTGAACAAAGGTCATTGGAAAGAATCTCGGGAAGCATCGGAATTACGCGGTCTACTAGATAAACCGAGGTGGCTCTTTCTCTAGCTTCTTCGTCAATCCCGTCGTGATCTTGTACATAATAAGATACATCGGCAATGTGAATACCAACTTCATAATTACCGTTGGCTAGCTTTTGGCAGGACAGGGCATCATCGAAGTCTTTAGCGTCAGCCGGGTCGATGGTCATTGTCATCACACTACGCATATCGCGACGCTTGGGATCTTTGATGGCGTCAGCGAAGATTTGTTCTTTGGTTTCGTAGAGAGTTTGGGCGGCTTTTTGCACCGACTCGGGAAAAGCCTTAGAGAATCCGCCACTACGGATGATGGCTTGCATCTCTGTTTCATGATCACCAGAGTGACCTAGTACTTCAGTAATTTTGGCAATTGGATCAAGTAGTGGCTGTGTCCAGTTAGTGATTTCGGTCACGACCTTCATCCCTAGGTCGTTCCCGGTCGCGTCAGGTAGTAGGGGACGGATATGGAGACGAGTATTATCGAGGGCGAGGTACTTTTGTGATTTACCCTCGACCATCTTTTCCTTAACAGTGCCAATAAACTCTCGAAAGGCGGGTTTAATGACAGATTTAACGATAGCCTCTTGGCGACGGCCAGGGACTTTCTTTTTGAGTTCAATAGCGACTATATCGCCATCCAGAGCAAAACCCAGGTTTTCTCGTTCTATTACAATATCCTCTTCATGACCTTCGGCCTTAACAAAGCCTGTCCCTTTACCGCGAACCATGATAATGCCTTCAATTGTAGTGTTATTTGACATGTAGAGGAGAGTGTAGCATGGACCAGTAAAAGAGGCTATAATAATGCAATATGAAATTTTCTAGATGGGGTTTAGTTTTGTCGGGACTTTATGTAGGTATTACTTCCGTCATCTTTTATCAGGCATTTACTTGTGGTGACATGTATTGTGGCTTAATTGCAATTGCACCCGTTCTACCTTGGCCTCTTGTCGCGGAGGTAATTCAATTTCCTGAATTTTTAGACAGTAAATTTGGCCTATATTTTTTTGCAATAGTGAATATTTATTTACTTTACTGGAGTGGGTCAGTTATAGAACGCTGGTATAAAAGTAGGTCACTAGAAAATTAACCTAGGAAAGTTGAGTTTGACTTAAATCGTTGTTTCTGGTAATCTTTTGCCACTATGTTAATGATGCGTTTACAAAGAGTTGGTCGCAAGAATGAGCCGTCTTACCGCGTGGTAGTGGTTGATAAGCGTGCTAGTACCAAGACTAATAAGAATGTCGATAACCTTGGTTTTTATAATCCAAAGCTTGGTGTGATTGAAATTAATGGAGAAAAAGTCAAACACTGGCTAGCGCAGGGTGTACAAGCTTCTGATACAGTGCATAATATGTTAGTTTCAAAGAAGATTATTGATGCTAAGAAGATCAATGTTCTTCCAAAAATGACTAACCGCAAAACTGAAGTTGCTTCAGAAGTAGCTTCTATTGTTGCTTAAATTCACTTTTAGATACTAACAAAACACGTGCTTCTGCACGTGTTTTGTGTTGACGGGTGGCTAAGGCTCTCGTACTATATATATAGCAACGCCACTTTAAAGCTAGTGGTGTCTGCTTACCAGAATAGCTAAGACAATTGATGTATGGATACGCATGAAGATAAGCAGTTTCTTGAGTCGCTTGTAAAGGCGCTCGTTGATCATCCAGAGAGTGTACGAATCAATCGTACAGTAGACGAAATGGGTGTACTCCTGACTTTGGATGTACACGCTGAGGATATGGGTAAGATTATCGGTCGCTCAGGCAATACTGCCAAGGCTATCCGAACCTTGCTCCGAGTTGTCGGTATGAAGCATGACGCTCGAGTAAACCTCAAGATTAATGAACCAGAAGGGGGGCGAGCGATGACGGAGGAGATGAGCCAGGCGATGCGGGAGGACAATCCTTCGGCTGCCGTACCAAAAACTTTGGATGAGGCGATAGAGGATTTAAAGATTTAAATTAAAACACCAGCAATTAACCCCCGACGACCAGAAAATTCTCAGCAGAATTTTCTTACGGCTTCGGCAACTGCAAAGTAAAGACCAGACATCCGTCTGGTCTTTACTTTGACTGGCCAGTTGCCTGCAGATGTTCACCGAAGGCCAATGCTGGTGTCTTGGGTATCAAACGCTACGCGCCCGGCCTTTTGTGTGCTAGGATTTTAGAAATGCATTTTCACGTCATTACTCTATTCCCTGAGGTTTGCGAAGCGTACACCAGTGCAAGTATTTTAGGGCGGGCGCAAAAGGTGGAGAAAGGGAAGGGGGCCAAAGTAAAAGGCAAGCAGATAGATGTTTCATATTATAATCCAAGGGATTATTCGACCGATAAGCACCACAAAGTTGATGAACGTCCCTATGGTGGTGGTCCAGGCATGGTGATGATTCCCGAGCCGGTTTTGAAGGCGTGGGAAAAAGCGGTCGGTAAAAAGACGGCGTTCTTAAAGAAAGGGAAAGTGAAGACTCTTATAATGTCACCACGCGGTACGCTTTTTACGCAGGCCTTAGCGAAGCAGTATGCGGAGCAATATGATCATCTCGTACTTATCTCTGGTCGCTACGAAGGAATTGATTCGCGAGTAAAAGAAATCCTGGGGGCCGAGGAAGTGTCAGTCGGCGGGTATGTCCTGACCGGAGGTGAGCTTCCAGCCATTACAATTATCGACGCGGTATCTCGCAACGTGCCTGGTGTCCTTGGTACCTTTGAATCTCTTGAAGATGAGCGCGTCTCAAGTGGGGAAATGTATACCCGTCCGGAAGTCTTTACCTACAAAAAGAAAAAATACGCCGTACCGGAGGTGCTTTTAGGTGGCAATCATGCCGAGATAGAGGCTTGGCGAAAAAGTCAAAACAACTAAAAATCAAGTCTAGGCTTGATTTTTAGTCAAAAGTGTGCTATTATATTAAGCAGATTCCTGATGTGTACCTGTCGGTGCGCGCTGGGGTTGGGAGACCTTCCATGAAATTTCGCGAAGCGCCCAAGGCCTTCAAGTTCGCCGGCATCATTCAGATCATGAGCGTCCTCATGATCTGGGGTGTGGTCATGCTCATTGGTGGCGAGAACCAGTCGCTGATGACGCCACTGGCA
>DYNY01000018.1 GCA_020720815.1 Candidatus Elulimicrobium sp.
GCAGCCATTGACAGCTAGCACGAGTTGGGTTGTAATTATGCAACTCGTGCTAGCTTGAGACGCTTAGACACGCAGGATTCGAGTGTGTTACTCCTATGCGTTTAATGCGACGAGCGATTATTGATTATGGAGATAGACGACTACAGGTTGGTACACCTAACTCATATATTCGTGTGAGAGATGAGGGCGACAAAGTGACACTAACGTATAAACAATTTGCGTCACTTTCAATTGACGGCGCAAAAGAGGTTGAAGTTGTGACTTCATCATTTGAAGATACTATAAAGATATTTACTCAAGTCGGTGCTTAACGACCTTTCAATAGCAATATTTTTACTTTGGTCGTGCAATAATTTTTGTATTCTGTTGGCCATAGCTTGTTACAAAAAAGATATGCAAATGATTAAGGGAATTAGCTATTTGGGGTTGGTGTCACAAATACTTTGGATACTCGATTTTGGTTCTCAGGCGCTTGGATTTCATCTGTCGGGAATAGCTGATTATATATATCTTGAGGGTTTTACCTACACTAATGAAGTTTCAATTGGGGTGCACATGATTGTTCCGGTGACGGTATTTCTTTTCGGTGTATCGGTTAAACCAACTTATAAGTCACTCATATTTGCTTTTCCATACATAGTTTTCCTCTATGTAGCAACTATTTTATTTACTCCATCAAGCGAAGATATAAATTGTATTTTTCTTGGATGTGGTAATACTAAATACCTTCCATACAATATATTTTTGTGGCCTTTATATGCAACGGTTTCAACTCTAATTGCTTATGGTATTCATTTATTGTTTTATTATGGGTGGAGTAAGGTTAAGGCCTGTTTTAGGCATCCGTCTAGTAGCACATTCCGGTAAGTGTTAGTGTAACTCAGGCTACTTTAGGGTTCACAAAGTACTACCTTTTTATGTTTAAAACGACGTAGACAAAACCTTACTTAGTCTGGCGCCTTAACTTGGTTTTTATTCCATATAAGAAGGAGAAGGATAAAACAGTGTAAAAGTTAGAAATGTCTTAGGCAGAGCTATTTGTGTATCTTTCTTCTTATCATGGGTATATGATAAGAAAAATACAATAAATTATGTTTCGAAAATATCTTGTTACTGGAGTTTTTATTTTAGGGTTTATTGGTTTGATCTACTTGACTTATTATATGTATAAATCAAGTGATACTCAAGGTGGTTATACTAATGAACCTGTAATGATTCGTGATGTTATACAACGACAGGAAGATGAATTAGAGACGGGGTTTTTTACTGGAAAACTTGAAGCTGTTAATACAGGATGTTTTGCCGATGGTGAGTGTAGTGTAGTTGTGGATGGAAAAAAAGTCACCGTACTTATGGGATGGAGTCGCGATACGGTCGGGTCAGTGCAGGGTGTTGAAGGGTTTGGCGACCTTGAACGTTATATTGGAAGCGAGGTAGAGGTCTACGCCCAATTAAATCTTGTTGATTCTTATACGCTATATGGCAGTGATAAATTTTATATGAAACTACTCAGTAGTACGTCAATGGGCGCAAGTGCGCAAGACATTACTGTGGGTGGTAAAGACCCGGATGTATCAAGTGTTAGTGATGATTTGAAGACACAAATATCCCGAAATGATTGTATAGTTGGTGGATGTAGTTCACAACTCTGTGGAGAAGCAAAAAACATGGCTGAACTTGTTTCAACTTGTGAGTATCGACCACAGTACGCTTGTTATAAGTCTGCAACATGTGAAAGACAGGAGAATGATCAGTGTGGTTGGACCATGACTACAGAGCTAACCCAATGTCTTCGTGATCTGGAAGATAGGCCAGTGATGTAAGATAAAAAATAGTGTTTAATCCCATATATTATTAGCCAGAAGATAAAGAAGAGGAGACAAAAGTTGAGTATGATTTGCTGGGTAATTTTCCGGGTAAGCAGAAGACAGAAATCGGCATTGCGATCGTAGGAGAAAAACCTTACGCCGAGGGTCGGGGTGATAAAGGTGTTCCAACTTTAGATGAGAATGATTTGTTGGCTATTAAAAACCTACAAACTAGTTGCGATAAGGTGATAGTGATAATTGTCTCGGGGCGACCACTCTTCATAACTCACGAGTTGGATGCTATGACGGCATTGGTTGCGGCCTGGCTGCCTGGCAGTGAAGGCGGGTGGGGTGGCTGATGTTTTGTTTGGCTATAAATCATTTACTGGCACTTTACCTCTACCTTGGCCGAGTCATACTGAACAGCTCCCGATTTCGACAGATGGAAAAACGGCTGATGATACGCCCGTACTTTTCCCGCGTTATTTTGGATTGAAGCAATAGGGTATATCTTTAACTATTGATTTTTATAAAATGTGATTTAATTTAAGTCCCGTTCTTTTTAACCAGCCTGAAAGGAGGCTACTGTGTTTAAAAGATTTAAGCTTGCGCCCGAGCGATTGGTAGATCCTAAACGAATCAATAAGAGACTATGGACTCATTACATGATTGTTTCTGAAGAGTAACGTAATGTGTGTGAGTTTTACAACGATGGTGAACACCTTTATGCCTGGAAAAAGTCGATACCATACTTTGTTTGGCTTCCATACAAATATACTCGACCACTAGTGCGCTACTATAATTGCTCACGATGGGATGTAGTAAACCTGAAAATTTCGGGCTTTACCTTGATGATCATCAGTCGTGGCCATGCTCGATTTTGGTTGCCTTGGTACGACTATTAGAGTAAAGAAGTATCTTGTTATTTCGAAAGACACAACGTTCAAGGTTGAATTTCGGTCCAACCAACAACGGGTAAATGTCGTGTTCACCCAACACACATTATCCAGAATATAAGTTCCGGCAGAGAGTACCGGAAGTGGCGAGAATATATCTATTCTCACGCGCCATATACATAGTATGTATAGCGCACACTCTTAGAAATCTGCCCAAAGAACAAGTCTACTCGTGACCCCCTAGTCACAAATAAGTACGCTTTTTTCGTGCCTGGTAAAACCCAACCCCGGAAGCCTTGGCTTCCGGGGTTGGGTTAGATAGCTTAGATTATTATCGACTTTTATCCCTTACTACGTTTGAAACAATCCAGGCACTTAAGATTGCTGGTATCGCGTGGGGTGAAGGGGAGCGAAGTAATTGTTCCACCACAACTGGCGCAAGTCCATTTGCCGGCAAATTTTGGTTTCTCGTTTGATACAGGAATGGCTGAAGCGCCGAAATCATCGGCCGGGGCTGGTCCATCAGACAACTCAGCAAAATCAGGAATATCAGGCGCTTCAGAAGCAGCTGACATTTCTGGTGGGACTTCTACTGTCTCTCGGCTTTTACTTTTCCCATAACAAGCTCGGCACGTTAGTCCAGATTCACTGCGGGGCTGGAATGGTAACTCAGTAATCGCTCTACCACAGGTACTACATTTCCAATTTCCTTGATGCATATTGATATTTATTAGGTTGAGATAGTATACATCAATCATTTTTCTTTGCTTCCTCTGGCCGTGGCAAAATGTAGCTTAAAATGATAAGGTAATAGTCATATGTTAGGTCATCTTCACATCATTACCCAAGCTATTCGCGATATTTCGTTAATCTTTGAAAAGATTGGCTTCACGGTGGCTGCTGGTCCAGAATTAGAAACTGAGTTCTATAATTTTGACGCTTTGGATATCCCAGCTGACCACCCGGCGCGCGATATGCAGGACACTTTCTGGATTAAAACCGAAAAAGGTGAGGAAAGAAAGGTGCTAAGAACACACACGTCTTCGGTCCAGATTAGGTACATGGAAAGTATCAAAAATAATCCGCAACCGTTTAAGATAATTATCCCGGGCAAGGCTTATCGCAATGAGGCGACTGATGCTACTCACGAAGCCCAGTTTCATCAGGTAGAAGGTTTGTATGTCAATCAGACGACCTCAATGGCAGAGTTGAAGGGAACGCTTGAGTTCTTCTTTAAAGAATTTTTAGGACCTGAGGCCAAGGTGCGTTTTCGCCCAAGCTACTTTGCATTCGTTGAGCCCGGAGTGGAGGTGGATGTGTGGTGGAAGGATAAGTGGCTTGAAGTATTTGGGGCCGGTATTGTGCATCCTAATGTCCTTAAGTCAGCCGGGCTAGATCCGCAAGCTTGGCAGGGCTTTGCCTTTGGCGGCGGAATTGATCGGCTAGTTTTGCTTCGCTATGGTATCGATGATATTAGACACCTTTATTCAGGTGATTTACGTTTAATCAATCAATTTTAATTTTATAGCATGAAAATTTCCCACAAGTGGCTACAGGATTATTTTGTTGATGCGCTACCTGTGCCAGAGAAACTAACTGATCTATTTACGGTACATCTATGTGAGGTGGAAGGGGTGGAAGAAAAATCTGGCGATACAATTTATGATTTAAAAATTCTTCCTGACCGAGCCCACTATTTACTTTCCCATCAAGGAGTAGCTAGGGAAGTATCAGTGTTGACGGGGATAGCTCAAAAACAGGAGACCGGAATCTTTGCCAAGCATAATACTATTAGCGAAGATCTGACTGGTATCAAAATCGATATTAAGGACACGACCCTTTGTCGCCGGTACCTAGCGCAAGCTATCAGTGGGGTAAAGGTACAGGCATCGCCAGATTGGCTCAAGCAAAGTCTAGAGTCACTTGGTCAAAAGAGTATTAACAATATTGTCGATGTGGGTAATTATGTAATGTTTGATGTGGGACAACCGATTCATGTATTTGATGCAGATAAAGTTAAAGGGGAAATAATCGTTAGACTAGCCAAGAACGACGAAAAAATTACTCTCCTCACTGGACAGGAGACCGCCCTTAAAGAGACTGATTTGGTGATAGCCGATAGTGAAGGGCCATTGGCGATTGCTGGAGTAAAGGGTGGTAAGCGGGCTGAAGTAACCTCCTCTACGACTAATTTAATTATTGAAGCGGCCAACTTTGAACCAGCCTCAATACGCAAGACTTCAACCCGATTAAATTTACGTAATGATTCTTCCAAGCGGTTTGAAAATGAAATCACGCCGGCTTTGGCTGGTTTGGGATTGGAAAAAATTGTTAAGTTAATTTTGCAACTAGAGCCGCAAGCGGTCGCGGGTAGTAAAAACGAAATTTATCCGAAACCGGTAACTACTTGGGAAGTTGTGGCAGAGCCAGAATATGTCTCTAATTTGGTTGGGGTCACTGCTAGTTGCGATGATATCTCAGCTATCCTGACTAAAATGGGTTGTGCGGTAAAAAAAGCTGGAACCAACCTAACTGTCGTGCCACCGATTGATCGTTTAGATATGGTTATCCCGGAGGATATTGCTGATGAAGTTGGTCGAGTACTTGGGTACGACAAACTAGAGTCTAAGTTACCAGCTGAACTCCCGACCAAACTTTTACCAAACAAGGTTTTCTATTATGGTGAACTAGTTAAAAATATTTTACTGCAGAGCGGGTATAGTGAAACTTTGCTCTACGCTTTGGTACCTAAAGGCTTTTACCAAATTATATATCCGCTAGCTAGCGATAAATCGGCTTTGCGCGATACTCTACTCACTAAGCTAGAAGAAGCTTTGGTACTTAACGCTAGGCGAGCGGATTTGTTATCACTTTCGACAATTAAAATTTTTGAGGTTGGTAAAGTTTTCCGAGCAGAAGGAGAAAAAATGATGCTCGCCATTGGTGTCTTAATAGTAAAAAAGAAGAAGGGCGTTTCGGCCGATTCAGTTTTAAAAGAAGACATTTTGGCTATTGGAAATGTTTTGGGTGTTAGTCTGAAGGCAAAGGTGGTGACGGGAGAGTTTGGGGCGATGTGTGAAGTTGATTTTGATGAATTGGTATCGCAATTAGCACCGCAGAAAAATCTATCCGACCTAGGTTTTGAACCGTTGCCAAGTGATAAAAAATATCAAAAGTTTTCCCTTTATCCTTATATTGTGCGTGATGTGGCGGTGTTTGTGCCAGAGGCAACAAGTGAAGCTGAAGTGCATGAATTGATCAAAGACAAAGCCACCGAACTTTGTATCAAGTCTGAATTATTTGATGTTTTTACTGAAGAGTTTCCAGAGGAAAAAAAGAAATCTTTGGCTTTTAGACTAATCTTTCAATCGTTTGAGAGAACACTGGAAGATAAGGAGGTGAATGAAATAATGGACGCTATCTACCAAGAAATGAAGTTAAAAAAAGACTGGCAAATAAGATAATTTACTAATTTAGTAACCTGTTTGAGGCAATTTTTTATGAGGTATTTAAGTACTACAATAATCATATGAATTTTTTCTTAGCGAAGAGGCCATACCCTAATACCAAGCTACTGTGGGCGGTACAGATATTTTTACTAACTCTAATTGTGATTGGAGTCGCCTTGCTCTTTACGCAGAAATTATGGTTGCCGGAAGTAGTTAAATATATATTAGAAAAAGAAGAAGCTATGGCTTCTAGTACAGCTATCGCAGTTAGTGGTGATCAGGCTGGAGGTTTTGATTTAAAGAATGCTGTTTTTATTATCGAGGGGAAAAGTATAAGTTTGGTTGATGGAACTAGCGAAATGTTGGTAGTGCCCGGTTCGGTAAGTAAGGTAGTTACTAGATATTTTGGCAATGAAGCAATCGGTGATTTAAATGGTGACAATATGACCGACGTTGTTTTCCTCGTTACACAAGAGACCGGCGGAAGCGGAATATTTTATTATGCGATGGTAGCTTTAAATGGTGTCGACGGCTATAGTACAACAAATGCTTTTTTGATTGGTGATCGAATTGCTCCTCAATCTACTTATATCCCAATCAATTCTAGAGAAATACAGATAAATTATGCCGAGCGTCAGCCAGGTGAACCGATGACAACTCCACCATCCGTTGGCGCTACCTTATTGCTTAAAGTTAATGAAAATGGTGTGTTGGAAGGTTTAAGTACGTAAACTACTTAGTATAATAAATCCTTTATCCTTTAAAAAAATTCTTAAAGGATAAAGATGAAAAATAGTGTGGCCAATATAAGGCGGTATATTCCAAACGGAATGAAGGTGTGTTTTTTGATAAATTTAAGTAAGGTTGTTATTACAAGTAGAGCGACAAAGAAAGCGGTACTAAAGCCTAGGATTAAAAGCAATGCAGTATCAGCGGAAAAAATAGAGTAGTTTTTTAGAATGTCGTACCCGGTAGCGGCTGTCATGGTAGGAACGGCCAGTAAGAATGAAAACTCAACAATTGTTACTCTTTGTAAGCCGAGAATTAATCCGCCAACAATAGTGGCAGCTGAGCGTGATATGCCTGGTATAAGGGCAATGGATTGGAATAGACCAATTATAAATGCTTGCTTGTAACTGATGTTAGTAATTTTTTGTTCTCTGTCTTCTTTTATTTTAGGATAAAATAATTCAAATAATATAAGAAAGAGACCGCCGACCGCCAATGAGGAGACAACAATTATTGAGTTGCCCAGTAAATATTGTTTCAAAAATGGATAGAGAGTAAAACCAATAATAGCCGTCGGCAAAAAACCACAAAGTAATCTAAGTAAAATAGAAAGAGATAAAAAAGAACGCCAATATAAAACCATGACGGCAGCAATGGCGCCCATTTGAATCACTATCTCAAAACTTTTTATAAAGTCAGAGTTGATGTCTAGACCAAGTAGATGACTAGCTAAAATAAGGTGTCCAGTGGAGGAGATGGGTAAGAACTCGGCTACCCCTTCGATGATACCGAGAATAATCGCGTCAATAAAAGTCATGTGTCATATTATAGCCTAATTAATAAAAAGTAGAGATTAAATTTTATAGTATTAGAGCTAAAAATTTATGGTAAGCTTTGTTTACTTAAATATGCCTTTGTTACAAAAAAATAATCCTTTGCATGGAATTACTCTAAAGGCCTTACTTGAAACTCTAGTGGCTGAATACGGCTTTGAGGAACTTGGTAGTAAGATTAAAATTAAATGTTTTTTAGATAAACCTAGTATAAATTCTAGTTTGGTTTTCTTGCGCAAAACTCCGTGGGCCAGGGCAAAGGCGGAGAGCCTCTACCTTAGGACTAATAAAAAAAGGCTATTAATGGCAGACAAGGAATAGGTCTAGATATTTTACAATCATCTGGATACAATAAAAACTCACGCTGGTTGCCTGGACTTTATGATATAATTATGGTGAGGTTAATAAAATCTAAATTTATAACTGTAGTATGAAAAAGTATATTGCAGAGGCGCTCGGAGCTGGAACGCTCACTTTAGTAGTCGGGCTTTCGCTTGCCGGTACATTTCCAGTTTCTACCCCAGTCTTGGCCGCGCTTACGCTTGGTCTTTTTGTTTATTCAATGGGGCATGTTTCCGGCACGCATATAAATCCAGCGGTTACAATTGGAGTTTGGTCTATTGAAAAGATTAGTAACAAAGATGCCTTATTTTATATCGGGGCGCAATTTTTTGGAGCGTTATTGGCACTTGGATTACTTCGTGAATTTAATATGACACCTGGGCTGCAAGTAGATAATTCACTTTTAATTGGACTAGCTGAGATGTTGGGAACTTTCTTTTTTGCTTTTGGTATTGCTTGTGTAGCGTACGGCAAAACCCCAGGGTCTCTTTCTGGATTGATGGTGGGAGGATCATTACTCTTAGGTATTGCTATTTCCGTTATGCTTGGAGCTAATGGCATGCTCAATCCGGCGGTCGCTTTTGGAGTGAGTTCATTTGGTGTTGTGTATATTCTCGGTCCCATAATCGGTGCTGTGTTTGGTATGCAGGCCTATAAATATTTACTAAATTAAAGTTAGAAAAAGTTGGTAACTTAGTGACCGGCTTTTTCTTGTTGATTTAGGTTAAACGACTAAAACATAATGTTATAATAATAATCATGTCAACTGTCGTTATTGTTACCTTGTTCATTTTTTTTATTAGTTATCTAATTTTCCCACAAAAAAGCTTGTTTACGAATAATAAGTTTGAGGGGGAAGTAGCGACAGATCTAAAAACATTAACTCCCTATGCGCGTGATATTAGTGTTTTTACAAAATCTCCAACCAAAGTTTACTTTCCGCGAAATGTTAGCGACTTGGCGTTTTTGGTTAAACAGCTAGCTGACTTACGCATGCAGGGAGGCAAGGAAACGCTTACGGTAAGAGCTGGTGGCACTTGTATGAGTGGGGGTGGGCTCACCAATAGTAGTGTTGTAGATATGACTAGGCATATGACGAGAGTAAGCGTAGATCCAAATAGCAGGACGGCTACGGTGGAGATGGGCGCTTACTTTAGAGACATAGAGAAAGCGGCTTCCGAGTATGGTTTAATGTTTGCTCCTTATCCATCGTCACGTTTAATTTGTGGTATCGGAGGCATGATTGGTAACAATGCTTCCGGCGAAAAAAGTGTCCGCTTTGGTGCTACTTCTGATAATGTTCTTTCTCTTGAAGTGGTTTTGGCTGACGGTAGTGTCTCTATAATAAACAGTAAAGACTTGGTTGAAGTCGAGGGTGGGCCTGAGCTGGCTATATTAAAATTAGCTCAAGCTAATACTGGAAAATTAACTAAAGCCACCGGAGAAGTACGTAAGGCGGCTTCTGGGTATCGGTTAGAAAAAGTCTTGGCTGAAGAAAAGTTTACTACCGTACCACTTTTTTGTGGCGCACAAGGAACACTAGGTATTGTGACTAAGGCTGTTTTGAAACTGGTCCCAGTGCCAAGACATTTATCGCTACTGGTGATATCAGCCGAGAGGCTTGAGGATATTCCGGTTATCGTTAAAGAAATTTTTAATCATAATCCAGAAGCGATTGAGACCTTTGATACTTTTACCTTTGCCAAGGCGCGTCAATATTTAAAAGAACATACCGACCGATTAATACCTTATGTAGATCCTGAGGCTAGGCTATTTATTTTGGCTGAATTTAGTGAAGAGACAGAGGAGATGACATTAGAGAGAGCACAAAATTGTTTAAATAATCTTAAAAACTATGGTTACAAAGTGCGACAAGTTAGTGATTTGGCAGATAATGCATCTATCTGGGAAGTTAGACGTAATTCATTTTTGTTGATGCGTGACCATAACCCAGAAGGTTTTAGGGCGGTACCTTGTATTGAAGATGTGATAGTGCCGGTTGAGGGACTGACTGAATTTATTGCGGAATTAAACTCTATTTTAGTTCGTCGTGGTATCAATTACGGTTTCCATGGTCATATTGGGGAAGGATCCTTACGTATTGTACCGGTCTTTGATACTAAAAGCCCAAATCTAGTCGACGAGATAACGGGTTTAATGGAGGAAGTGTTTACTTTAATTAAGCGCTTGAAGGGTAATATTAGTGCTGATCATAGTGACGGAATTATTCGTTCACCTTTCTTGAGCAAATTTTATGGCGATGATTTATACGCCGTATTTGCGGAAATTAAAAAAATCTACGATCCCTACAACCTATTTAATCCAGGTAAAAAAGTCGGTGTCACTATTGACGATTTAAAAAAATATTTGGATGTTTAGTTAAAATGATTAGAAAAGCTAGCTGGCCTGATTAATATAATTGTATAATGTAAATATATGTCTATAAATATTTCGGCCGATTATAAGAGTGCTTTTAAGGATGCCGATATTAGAGGGGTTTATCCTAGCGAGTTAGACGAGGAGGTGACCTATTTAATAGCTCGGTCGTTTGTGGATGAATTTTCATTAGGTTCGGTCATAGTGGCTCGAGATATGCGATTATCTTCAAACGTTCTTCGTGAAGCTTTTTGTAAAGGAGTGACCGATGCTGGTGCAGATGTAATAGATATTGGTTTGGTGCATACGCCATTACTCTATTTTGCTTCTGGTAGTATGCAATTACCCGGGGTGGTTATTACCGCATCACATAGTCCAAAGGACTACAATGGATTAAAGTTAGTTTTACCTGGAGCGATACCCCTGACTGAAAAACATGGATTGGGAGCGATTAGGAGACGAATGGAAAAAGGCATCTTTAATGAGGCTGTAGAAAGAGGTAAGGTTAGAGCAAAAGATATTAAAAAAGCCTATTTGAAATTTGTCCTTACTGGAATGAAACCAAGAAATTTTTCTGGTCTTAAGGTTGCGGTAGATTGTGGTAATGGTATGGCAGGAATATTGATGCCACTACTTGAGCCTAAATTACCGATTAAATTCTCGACTCTTTTTTCGGAGCTTGATGGACGTTTTCCTAATCGTGGTTCGGATCCAACTTTAAAAAAGAATCAAAGGCAAATTAGCAAATTGTTAAAAACTGAAAAACATGATTTTGGTTTAGCTTTTGATGGCGACGCAGATAGGATTGCTTTTTTTGATGAGACCGGTAAATTTGTTAATAGTGCGGCTATTGGTGCATTGATTGCTGAGCGATTATTGTTACGTGAACCTGGCGCAAAAATTGTTTATACTAATCTCACTAGTCGAGTCTACGAAGAGAGAATTAAGGCCGGTGGTGGGGTACCGGTCATCGCTCGAGTTGGTCATACTTTTATTAAAGAAACAATGCGTCAAAAAGATGTTTTGTTTGGATGTGAACATTCTGGGCACTATTACTACAAAGATTATTTCTACACTGACTCAGTGGTACTTACTTTACGTTACGTGCTAGAAGCTTATACTGAAGCTAAAAAGAAGGGTGAAACTTTTTCACAAATGATGAAACCCTATCACTGCTATGAGCAGACGGAAGATGTGATTGTGGAGGTGAAGAATAAACCCAAAGCCTTGGCCTCAGTGTATGAGTATCTGATGAATAAAAAGCCAAAAAAGGTAAAAAAATATGATGGTTTTATGGTTGATTATGGAGAGGTTTGGGGGTCGGTTAAAATTAGTGTTACTGAGCCAGCTCTGAAGATGATGTTTGAAGGTTACAAAAAGAAAACAGCTCAGGCTTTGCAGGATGAAGTGGTAGAGTATGTAAAAGGTATAGCTAATGACTAGCCAGTCTTATAAAACTAAGCTAGGATGACCGATATGAAAGATGAGATAGAGTTTATTTTTGGCAAGCATGCTGTAACTGAGGCTTTGCGTTATCGGGCAGGTGTTGTGAAGCAAATTTTTTTAGACTTGAATTTTTCAGATGAAAAAATTATCGCCCAGATTGAACGAGCTGGCCTCACGCCTCGTCCATTAAACCTAAATAATCCACCACGTGGAGTTTCAGCCAAAGCAGCTCACCAAGGTATTGTGGCCGGCATTTTGCCGGAAAAATTAATGATGCAGTACAAAGACTTCATTCAGACACTTGAAGTGACTGATGATACGGCCGTCTTAATTTTGGGGGAAGTACAAGATCCTCATAATGTTGGAGCAGTAATCCGTTCAGCGGCTGCCTTTGGTTTGGCTGGGGTTTTAATCCCTCCGCACAACCAAGCACCACTCACGGGTACTGTTATTAAGGTGTCAGCCGGTATGGCTTTCCGTATCCCGATCGTGTCAATAAGTAATGTTAATAGTGTGGCTCGCGATCTACAGCAACGTGGGTTTTGGGTGTATGGACTAGAAGGAGAGGGTACTGTCACCACAACTAGTGAAAAATTTGATCGACCAACCGCTTTTATTTTAGGTAATGAAGGGTCAGGATTGCGACAAAAAACTAGAGAATTGTGTGACGCTCTTATTTCTATACCGATTCATCCTCGTTGTGAATCTCTAAATGCAGCGGCTGCTACGGCTGTAGTGTTGGCTTCCTGGAGTGTCCAACATCCGCAGGCAGTAGTTTCTAAATAAGCCAAATATGGTATTATTCTCCCCAAGCGCTCTCGCCTTTGTGGTGGTGTACGTTTAAATCGATAAATTAACTATGCAAGACAATAATCAAAAAGAAATACAGGTCGGTACTGATACACCCGTGGTAAATAATTTAAATGAGACAGTGATTGAAAATGAGCTTCTGGTAGAAGCTAAAACACAAGATTCAAGCAACAGGATTTTTAAGATATTGTCTTGTAAGACAGCTAAAACTTATGGCTTGGCAGTGTTGGCTATATTAGTAATTGTGGCCTTACTTATTTTTGGTTTAGAAAAACAAGGACGTATTTCAACAGGAATATTCTCAGCTTTTATTGGTTCTACCGATAGAACAGTAGTGGCACGAGTTAATGGGGAAGAAATTGTTAAGTCTGATTATGAAAGTAGTTTGCAACAATTGCTACAGATGGCTGCTACTCAAGGAGCCAGTACCACAGACCCAGCTTTACTTTCACAGTACCAAACGCAAGCCATGGACACATTAATAAATGGGGAGCTACTAAGACAGTCTGCTCTCAAGTCAGGCATAGTAGCTAGTTCAGAAGATATTGAAAAGCGCTATAATGAAATTAGAGATGGTGTGGGCGGGGCTGAACTATTAACCGAACGGATGAATGAATTTAAAATTACTGAACAGAGTCTTAGGCGAGATATTGAAAACGAGATATTAATTCAGGGTCTATTTTCAACAGTTTTTGTTGGTGATAAGGCCGAAGTCACTGAAGATGAGATAAGTGCCTTATATGATAGTTTGGGTGGTGAAGAAGCTGGTCTACCACCCTTAACTGAAGTTAAGGATCAAGTTATTCAACAAATAAAGCTTGATAGACAACAACAAGAAGCTGGTAAATATATCGAGGAGCTACGAGCTGATGCCGAGATTGAAGTATTGATCTAGCCAAAGTTTGACCAACGAAAAAGAAGGTGTTCAACACCTTCTTTTTCGTTGGTCAAAATTAACTGTTATAATTAAAAAATGAAAATTGATTTGGCTTTAAAAATAAAAGAAATAGCCCATAAGTCATTAGATAGAGTTACATTACTACGTGAACTGTCACTACCTGAGCAAAGTGCTGTTTTGCAGGAACTCACTTCTCATGTACAACATGTACTGCTTATGCAGTTGAGAGATGATGAGATTGTGAATATTGTTGATCATCTAGATCCACGTTTGGCCGAGAAAATTCTCTCTAGAATTAGTGATGAAAAGAGACGTTTGCGAATTATTAAAAAAATTAAAATTGAAGTACGGGAGAAAATTGAGTATTTTTTGCGTTTTCATCCAAAAGCAACTACCGCACTTATTAGCTTTAATTATGTTCTTGTTCCAATAAACGCTACCGTGGGGGATGCGGCCGACGCCATTGAGGAACATTATCATGATACTGGTACTTTCCCAGAGATATTTATTCAAGAAAGAGGGAAGTTGATTGGTGAAGTGCCAATGTCAGTCTTGGTAAGACAAAGAAATTCCCTGGTTCTAAAAAAATTTATTCAACCGGTTCAGACAATAACCTATCAAGCTGAAGTGATAGATATTATCGATACTTTAACTATCTCAAAAAGAAAAAAGATAGTCGTCCTGGACCATGATGAAAGTGTATTAGGGGTTATTTATGCAGATGATGTATTAAATCTTTTTGGTAAAATGCCGATGGAGTCACTCTACGGTGTAAGTGGTCTTGATGAGAATGAAAGACCAATGGATTCAGCCTGGCAAAAATTTAGTAACCGGAGTGCCTGGTTAGTCCTTAACTTATTTACTGCATTTTTAGCAGGATCAATGATATTTATTTTTTCTGACACACTTGATGCTTTAGTTATTTTGGCAATGTATATACCGATTGTGGCTGGTATGGGTGGTAACGCTGGTAGTCAAACTTTTGCGGTTATGCTAAGGGGTATAACTTTGGGTACTATTTCATTAAATAATGGTTGGCCGGCTATAAAGAATGAGATTTTAGCTGGTTTTTATAACGGTTTATTGATTGGATTCATTGTAGCACTCATATCATTAATCTGGAATCAAAGTGCCTTGTTGGGTCTAGTAGTAGGGCTAAGTATGGTTGGGGTCCATATGGTAGCTGGTTTTGCAGGAGCATTTATACCCCTTTTACTTAAACGGTTGGGAAAAGACCCGGCTGCCACCTCGACTATCTTTATCACTACGGCCACTGATGTTTTGGGATTATTTTTTCTACTGGGGTTAGGAACTTTGATAATGATGTAGTTTGCGTACTTGAACAGTGATATTAAAATTTAACATAGAAAATAATTCTAATAAATAGATGCAAATGACTTGCAATTTATATATAAGTTGTTATTATGCAAATAGTTTGCATTTATAAATTTATTTTAATCGAAGTATGATTATTGAGACCTTAGTTGCTGGTGGAGTTGTGATGCTAGCTTCACTTTCCGGAATTATTTTTATCCAGAAGACGGCGCAAGATTTTTTGGAAACAAAGTTATCTTATTTAATTTCTTTTTCTGCTGGAGTTTTTCTTATTACTGCCGGTGGACTTGGTTTAGAAGTTTTTGAGCTGGCACCAAGCGTAGTAGTTGGGGCCCTGCTTATCGGGGTTGGTTATATACTAGCCTGGGGCATTCATGCAATCTTACCGGAGACACATCATCATCATGACCCTCTTTGTGAACATAAGCATGGCGTAGCGGCTAAAAAATTAATTATTGGTGATTCAATTCACAATATCGCTGATGGTATAATCGTCGTTGTGGCTTTTTCCGCCTCACCGGCTTTGGGCATTGCGGCTACAGTTTCTATCTTTATTCATGAAGCTTTACAGGAAGTGTCTGAGTTTTTTGTTTTAAGACAAGCTGGGTATTCCGTACGGAAAGCCTTGATAGTGAACTTGACAGTCTCCAGTACTATTCTAGTGGGTATTATTCTGGGTTATTTTGCCCTAGCAACTTCCGAGCTTGAAGTATTATTGTTGGCTATCAGTGCTGGTTTCTTCTTACATGTTGTGATTCATGATCTACTACCTAAACGTTCACATCATGAAGATTTCAATTCATTTTTAAAGCATATATTAATTGTGATAGTCGGAGCTGTTTTGATGGGCTTCATTGCTAACTATCTATTGGATAGTCATGCACATAAAAATAAGGACACTATTGAGGCAGTCAAAGTCACCTAATAAATATTCGGCTGATTTTAAGCGATATCTGTTGTAATAGAGTAATTCTTATTAGTTAAGCTAAAATTCAATGTTTTGTATTTTGTTATTTTATTGACATTGCTATTATTACCTTCGGTCTTATATGTGGTGAAAGGGAAGACCGCAGTTATTCTAGAGACCTTTGGTCGACCACATAAGTCTGCTGTTTTTACGGGACTAAGAGCAAAGTGGCCGTGGCCAATTACTACTATCGTGGCTAGAGTGAATCTGCAACTACAAGAGATTCATGCTGATGTTTCAGTTAAAAAACCAATGATAATGCTTTTACTAGTCCATGAGGAATACCACCCCCACTTGTGGTGGAGATGAATGGACAAAAAGTTTTAGCTGTAATTAGATTATTTGTTTATCGTCTTCTTATCTAGTATTCTATTACTAATGTCCAAAAATCGTATGCGGGTTTGGCCTATGTATTCTCTCCTGGCAGTTTTTTTTATGACAATAGCCACTTTTGGTGTGTATGGTTATTTATATTCTACGGCAGATGTAAAAGAAGAAAAACAAGTAGCTACGGTGGTTAAAGCGAAAAAAGATGTCTTTACTAAAGATGATTCTTGGCAGTTGATTTATAAAGATACACAGAAAATGAAGATCAAAGATCTCATTGTAGATGTTTCGGTGGCTAAAACCTGGCCGGAAAGAATACAGGGTTTATCCGGTACTCCTTATTTACCAAAAAATCTGGTCAAGTTATTTATCTTTGATACACCGGCCTTTCATTCCATCTGGATGAAAGATATGCAATACACTATAGATATATTATGGGTTGATGCTGATAATAAAATTATACATATTGAAAAAAATGCTACGCCTGAGTCTTATCCAGATCTTTTTATACCAGAAGACCCAGCTTTGTATGTAATAGAAACAGTAGCTGGTTTTGTTAATGATAACCAAATAAATATTGGTGACATTATAATCCTACCCCTTTAACATTTGGTTTGTTTACAAACAACCAAAGAAATAAGGTTTTACCTGTTATGATATAGGAGTATTAAATAGTATGAAAGATTTAAGGCGGGTCAAACAAAATAATCTCCTTTTGAAATTTTTAGTACTAGCTACGATTTTTTTTATTGTCTTGGTTGGGATCTTATTTTGGCAACAAAGAAAGGTTACAATTATTCCAATTACAGACGAACAAACAATTGTTCACTTTTCAGATAAAGTTGAATCACCCAGTGTAACGGAAGCATATGTTTATGGTGCAAAGTATATTCATGATATAGAAGCCTACCCAGAAATAAAAAATTTGTTTTTTACAGCAACCTTCCCTCAGTTGACCGATAAAAATAAAATAACTGAAGCCTTGGCAGAAATTAAAGCGGAAAATGTAATGCAAGACGAATTCGGTAAAACCCATGTTTACAGTACGTCATATTATATTGGTAATTTATTGATTTTGCCTGATTTAACTCTTTACGCCACGTTAGTTGATGATAAAAAGCACAATACAAGTATTCTTTTGGATACAGCTTTAGCCGATTTGCGCTCTGGTGTAGCCAAAATTCAGAACTTTTACGATGTCGCGCCACCGGCTTATTATGATAATAAATATGCAGGGGCTAGTTATTTTTCTACTGCCAGTTTCCCGAGCTTGACTGTGGCTGAGACTGGTATTGTTTTGTATTTATTAGCCGAAATTGATCCGATAAATGCTCGTTTATACGAACAATCATTACACCAATATGCCAATCAAGTCCTAGCTAGTGGAGCAAATTTTTATTTAGATATTGAGTACGCACTCTATTTGGCTTCGGCATACTTTTCTATTATGAAGGAAAATCCAGATTATAAAAATTTACTTCAACTAGCAAAAGAAGAATGGAAGGGGACGAAAAAATTTTCTTTAGTAAATTATTCAGAAATAAAATTTCCATTAAATAATTTTCCCTATGAAAATCACTTTGCAATTATAAAACCAAAAATAAATACTTATAAATCACTTAATGTTAACGAAAAATTAAGTGGCATATTAACACTGTCTTTAGTAGATAATCGTCTTCCAGACTCGGTCGGAAAATTGTATCACTATAATTTAACTGATAAAACACTATTACCGTTTGCAGTTGATTTGCAGGGGCGTAAATTTGCCTCTCTGGGTAAGGTGGTGGCAAATTTTGCTGGTGCCGGCCAGGATAAATATTTTTTCGTCTCCGGTGATAGGCCAAGAGCCAGTGAAGCCAGAACTAATTTTTTTGCTGAATCACAAATTTTGTACAGGGAAGGGAATAGTGTAATACCACTCAATGGTCAAAGTGATCAGGTCCAAAAAAAGATTCAAAAAAATCTTGAATTAAGTCCAGGGCAAGATAGATTGCTTTACAACCAGTTTACTTTGGCACAAAAATCTAATTCAGACAGCTGGGACATTAAGCTTGATAAATTAACACAGGGTAAACTATTAAAGGGTGAAGTAATTGCACGTGGTGCTAGCCCAGTCATGGCTCTGGCTGATGAGAGCGTGCTTTTTTGGCGAGAAGGTAGTGTCTGGCAAGTAAACACCAATTCAGGTTTTGAACAAAAGGTTATTGCTTTGGCTGAACGAAATGGAATGTATGAAAAAACTAATTTAGATTATTTAGAGGGAAACAAAACATTAGTAGTTTCTAGATCTTATCTTGAACCTGAAATTTTGGAACCAAAGACAGAATTGTCTATACATAAAATAGAAAAATCCGGAGAAGAAAATTTGGTGACAAAAAAAGTGTATGAAATAGAAATAAAAGACGCGACTGTACTTTCGGTTAAGCAATCACCAGGAGGAAATTATCTAGCTGTGCTGGTAAATGAGACTATGGGCGAGAGAAAACCTAGTCTATTGATATTTGATATTAATAATGGTATAATAAAAATAGAATTAGATCTAAAGCCATATTCTAACAAGGCTATGACAATAGATGAGTGGTTACCTACTGAATAATTTAACATTAACATGTTTTTACAGCCTAATTTTTTTCAGATAAATCGGCGCATTTTTGCGGTAGGTTTATTTTTTGTTGGTTTGTTTCCAAGTCTTGTGCTAGCTGATAATTATGTCCCACCGTTGCCACCACCACCTAGCTTGCCTGGTGTCCCACCGTTGCCACCACCACCTAGCTTGCCTGGTGTTTTACCCCTTCCGCCACTTCCACCGGTCCCTGGTCCCGTTTTACCTCCAACATTACCCGCACCTCCAATCCTACCGCCATCAAATCCTGTGACACCAATTACGCCAGTTGCCTCGGGTCAATTGGAAATTTGGACAGATGGATTTGTTACCCCGATTACTTCGGGTGTTAGAATAATTGATTCTGGTGATAATATTAACCGTCTAGAGTGGAGCAGCTCTGATGCTGTGTCATGTGAAGGCGATGGTTTTGATACCTTAGGTTTAACTGAGGGGTTAATTATTAGTGGTAATCCTTCACTAATAATTAATTCTGGCCAAACTAAAGACTTTGGTATTCGTTGCCTAAACTCTTCTGGTGTTTGGTCACCTTGGCGGTTTGTAGAAATTATTAAAAATAATGTTCCGCCAGTTCCATTAAACACAGCTCCTAATGCTCCGGTTATCCGTGGAGTTGATATTAGTACCATTGCTTCCGCTACTGGAATTACTGGAAACGCTATACCATTTACTTTAAAAGCTATTGATCCAGATGGAGACAATATTCTATATCAAGTAGATTGGGATAATAATGGCTCAGTTGATCAATTAATCCCTGGGGCTGGATATGTGGCTAGTGATGTTCCGCAAAGTACAAATCATACCTGGGTCGCTGGAAATTACACTTTTAGTGTTAGGGCTGTGGATGATATAGGTAATAACTCTGTTTGGATTAGTCATTCTATTACAATTTCTGATCCAGCCATGATGCCACCTATGCTACCTGTACTTTGGCTTGAAGCAGATCGGAACTTGGTTAGGTCTGGGGAGACGATTAGTTTTAGAGCTAAGATAATTGCTGACTATACAATGCCTTGCGTTATCTACGGCTCAAATGGCGGAACGATTAATTTTAATCATTTAGCTAGTCCTGTTGTGGTGACTTATTCATATACCACCAATGCATTATTTGCCGCTCAGGTTGTAAAGATAATTTGTACGCCTCACGTACCAGGTTTCCCAATGCCGTCTGTTAGTGATCAAATTAGAATTAATGTAGTGCCACAAGTGCAAGAAACTTAGGTTCAATAAGTAAGTGCACCACTCCGTTAAAATAACGGAGTATGCGGTA
>DYNY01000027.1:0-1511 GCA_020720815.1 Candidatus Elulimicrobium sp.
TTCTCTTTCATCTCTGCACGTTCTTTATCGGTAACTGGTACAGGAACTGAATATGCTGGTTCTCCAGTTCTTCTAATAAATCCATTAAAGTCTTCCAACATTGGAATAACCTCGATGTATGATATTGGGTTAACTGAACCGTGTCTTTTTTCTACTAAGACCTGATAAAAGACTAATTGTTCCTTGTACTTTTTTGCATCTTTTTCATCAAACTTATTCTTTAGTTTAGAAAAATCTTCTAACGTATAAATAAATTTTGCTTTCATTTCTTTTTCCTCTTTCATTGTCATCTTCCGTTTTAGAGATTTGTTGTCGATGACAGTATTTCCTTCATACATGAATTTGTCTAAACTTCCACGGATTAAATATCCATCAAAGTCTTCAATAATACGATATTCACTGATGTCTGCTGGTTGTATATCCGCAAGCCACCAAGGTAGAGGTCGTTCTTCAAGTCCTTCGGCAATATTTGAACCTGCATCCATCCATTTAGTTTTTGTTTTCGGTAATTCTTCAGGGAAGTATTGTTCTATGGCAAGTTGCGGGTTCTGCCACCATTTTTGAAAAATACTGAATCGAAAGACTGGTTGATTATTTTGGAGTTGCATGATTATTTCTTTTCGTCCGCTTAGGGTATAAACCCTCAGAGTAAACGGACGAGATTACTTAAAAAGTCGGTATTCCGTTTTCGTCGACATCTTCTTCGTGACTTATAACTACTGCTGGTGCTGTACCATTAGATACAAATTCAGCCGTTGCTTTATCCATTTCAGTAAAGTATTGGTGTAAGTCCTCTAAGTGCTTTAGTGCCTCAACCTCAACGTCTGAACTGATACGATTACCACGAGTAAAGATTGGTCGGTAATACTTGTTAATGATGTGATCACGATAGACTGCATCTACCTTCATCTCAAAGAGGAAGTACGGCTCAGTTACTGCAAAGGTAGAAAAGTAATCTTTAAGATATTTATGAAGTGTTCGTGATGCTTCAGTTTTACCGTTTTTGAGTTCAGACTCTTTTTCCCACAATCCAGTTCCTTTGATGATAAAGCGTACCAACTCACCATTATGCAATGAATAGACATGGGCTTTATCTCGGAGAACACCTTTACCTTCAGCGTTCTTAAATGTTTGTCGGGCTTCCATTGCTGTCATTGGTCCGTAAGTAGCAACAACATTTTGCTTACCTTGTTCATTCTTTTGACCGTACTTAAAGATAATGACTTTATCCGTTGGATTTCCATTAAATTCTGAAGATTTAAGAACTAAAGTCTTACCCTTATCAGTTGTTTGTTGCATAACTACTCTATACTGAATAGGTACAACTGTTATTGGTGCGGGTATTCTATCAGACTCAATCTTTCCGTCTGATAACTTTGGTCTTGTTTGATAAGATTTATAAAAAATGGCTGGCTTACGCTTTTCCACTCCGTCACCAACGACTTCGGTTTCAACCGTACCATTAAGTGTTAACGAATCAAATTTACGCCACTCAGTAATCGTAGGTGTTT
>DYNY01000027.1:1611-3326 GCA_020720815.1 Candidatus Elulimicrobium sp.
GGACATTGTGCCAGCATCTTGATGCCGATGATTTTTATTTTCATATTAGATATACCAATAATCAGCAAGCTTTTTAGCATATTCCCAATCAACACGAGAGGTAGTGCGGTTGTCCCATTTTTCTATTGTAATAAGTACCCACCCTTTATTACGATATTGAATTGCGATAAGTGCATAAGCATTGGCTATGAAGTACCCATCGTAGGGGGATGCCATGCCAGAACCATCCGCTATCTTAATGTGATGACCTTGCGGTGATGCTGACTCACGAAGCGAAGGTAATTGTTGTGGCTCAAAATCATTGTCACCAATAGTAGTCGCTGTTTCTTTGGCTTCATAAGTAACAGGGCGACCAAAAGTGTGTGCCTTAGTACGCATCCACGGTGCTACATGATTGGTGATAAAAGTGGCTTCACGAGTCATACACTTTGTAAGCTATCATTAAAATCCTTTCTCTGGTCTATAATATCATCCCAAATATGTCGGCTGGTTGAACCAAGATAAAACCTGTAGACATTCTTTGTTTCATTGCGATTTTGATAACGAGAGTTCCGACCGATACCTTGCTGGTAATGTCTCCAGCGAGTAACTGATGCAAATATAGTAGCACTGGAGATAAGTGATTGCCAGCCAGCAGAGATTGATGATTGAGCAATAAGAACAGTATTCGGGGTGTGTTCAATATCATACAGTGCCTGCTTGCGGGCTGACTCCTTCACTTTACCAGTAATGACTACCACGTTTAAGTCGGTGTGTTCTTCAAGATAGCGTTTGATTATATCTATTTGTTTTATGTACTGAGCAAAGATGATGGGGTTCTGTTCTTTTCTGACTATTTCTACTAACTTCGGGAGGTAATTGTTTGGAACTTCGGTTGATATTTTCTTTTGCGTATGGGCGGTATCATCAAACAGATACTCGGTGAACACACCACATTCAATACCGTATTTAATAATGTTACGTACCGCACTATTTTCGTCTATAGCTTCTCTATCATCAGTAGTCTTTTTCTCAGGGTACTTTTCACCTGTCGCTACTATTTTTTGTTTCTGTTCTTCAGTGAGTTCGATAGGTACGTTAATTATAATTGGTGGTGCTTTCTCCATTTCTTTGAAGTACCCGAAAGTACGTAAAAAATCTCTGACAATCTCTTTAGATTTTTGCGTTTTCTTTTCCAACCAAAGAATACTATATCCACGTGGTCGGGCTGTATGGGTGGTTTTTCTAAAAGCTACAAAAGACTCAAAATCTGGTTTGGTTAATACCCCAAGTAATCTCGCAGCCGCCCATGCTTGCATCCGCTTTTCACAAGGTGTCGCTGATAGTAAATAAATACGTTTAGGTTTATGCTTTTGAATATAGGAATAAATAGCATTATGTATTTGTGATGTTTGGATATACTCAAAACCGTTTTTCCTTTTGGTTTGTGATTGTATTCCAAACGCCCATTCTACTTCGTCACATATCAATGTGTCACAAGCTGGAGGTTCATTTTTAACAAAGTCCTCTTTACTAATATGAAGTGGTGGCTCTATACCAATTAACTTAGCATCACGTTTGAAGTTTTGGTCTATGCGATTGGTCTTCGGTGATACTACTAATATACGACCTTCAGCTAATAGGAGAGATAATACTGTTTTACCGAAGCCAGTTCCTAAAGAGATAAGACATTTTTTAGGGTCATCAGCTAGAATTTCTTTTTGAATGGGGTTTAG
>DYNY01000006.1 GCA_020720815.1 Candidatus Elulimicrobium sp.
CTTTGGTAATCTATAATTGCTTTAGTTAAGCTTTAAGTAGTTCCTCGAGTTGATCCAGTCCCTGGTTGAAGCCTTCTTTCATCCCCATTTCTATTACCGTCTGCAAGTCTTTTTCACTGGCGTAGGTGGTGGTGACGATTATCTTGGTCACTTCTCCTTCTATATCAAACTGTAGGTCCCAGTGGCTTGTGGGTAGGTCAGCATTGATAACCCCTTTTTCATCACAGAAGCAATCAATGGCAGTGAACGAGGCGAGGGGAACAATCATTAAGTATTTGTTAAGACAATATTGCTTTTCGCCAACTGGCCCTTCCATGAAGTAATGCCAGGCGCCACCTTCGCTAAAGTTAAAAGACTTAGTGCGGGCGTGCCAAGGAGCCGGGGCCCACCATTTTTCTAGTATTGTATTATCAGTCCAGGCGTCCTAAACCTTTTCTAAGGGAGCTGTGAAGGAACGTTCAGCCACGAGGGTCTTTTTGTCATCGCTAATAGTATAGATGGTTTTCATAATTTAAAATTAATTAGTGGCTTTTCTAAAATAGGATTCCTGCGAGAATACCCCATCACCGATTTTGGCCTGGTGAATACGGGCAAAGCTACTGCGCTGGGCCATCAGTTCAATAAATCTAGTACCTTTGATACCAGAACTACCATGTACCAGTGCATGTGCGCCATCTGGTACATTACGTAGTTGTTCAAAATATGGCAGTTCACCAAAGCGAGTCCTCGTAACACCAGCGGGATTTATATCATCAGTGGTTAAGGTAGTTTTGCAATTGCCAAAGTTGTCGATGTGCCAGATGGCATTTGGTAGTTCTGGTATTAGACTTAAGTCATGAGGGGTGCTCGGTAGGTTGTTACCCTTTAGCATAAAAGCGCCAGCTCGGGGCAGAAAATCAAAGCTACGGAATTGGGTCGTCGGGATTTGCTTGGCGGCTTCTTCTGAAATAAACCCAGCCTCGAGCATTGCCTTCGCTCCCGTATGAGTATCAAGGAGATCTAGCCTAGGGAGAAGACCTAGTTGCTTAACGGCGGAGAGAGTGTATCCATCAACACTAACTAAAATCAAAGTTTGGCCGTAGTAGAAAAAACCAAATGGGGTGCCATTTTCCCATTTGGTCGTATGTCCGCCTCGGGGAGCTACATTTACTAAGACGAGGCCTTCGCGACCTTCAGTAGCATCTAGTACGTCAACCAGTTGCATACTAGCTTCAAGGTCGCTTTCTACGCCAATAAATGATAAACCAGTTTTCATGATAGAAGCTATTCGACTCTCTTGTCGCCCGCGCGCATTATCGTCTTTGCAATCATTGATGATGGTGGTGAACATGAAAAATATTTTAGTTAATAACAGTTAATAGATGGTAACAAACCGAGTGGTAAATTAAAAGAGTGATTTAGCTTTTGAAAAATAGAGTACGTCCCGCTAAACGGGACGTATGTAAGTTGATTTTTTGTAATTACGACGAAGCTAGACGCTCCAGCTCAGGTTTGCAGACTAGGCGCCCGCTACCATCGCAGGTTTGTCCTGGTCGTTGACCTTTGATTGGAAGACCGTAGTGTGCGGGATAGGTGTAACCTTTACCACCTGGCCCGACGCCGATACAAAGCTTTTGTCGACAGACTGGGCAGAGCGACTGGTACGATCGGCCGACATTGAGGATTACATCTTGATTCATGAGATTACTCCGGCTGGTGAACAGGCTATAGTTTTTATAACATGTATATAGGTAAAAACTCAAGACAAGTAAAAGCCCCTTGGCTGAAGGGGCTTTTACTAAATTGTGATGGGAAATAGCGAGGAATACCCTTTGCATTTCCACATAGCGTATTACCTCCGCTACCTAAATATTATATCATTCCGATTATAAAGTTGCCAACAAAATCTGGTACAAAAATATCCACCACAGTGGGCGGATATTTTTACGTTAAAAACAGTGGCGACTATTTAACAGCATCTTTTAGAGCCTTGGCAGCGCGGAACTTTGGAACACGCATAGCTGGAACCGATACAGTCTCTCCAGTACGTGGGTTACGAGCCTCTCGCTTAGCGCGAAGCTTAGCTTCAAAAATACCAAAACCAGCAACCGATACAGCCGTACCATCCTTCATAGCTGATTCGATACTACCAAACACTGTATCTACTGCTCGTTCAGCATCGGCCTTTGTAGAACCGAGTACTTCATGTACTGCGCTGATGATATCTGCTTTATTCATAGAATTGAGAGAATTAACTTTTTAGTGCGATTAAAAATTTTGTGGTGAGTGTCTAACTCATGCACGACGCCGACTGTGTGGCATAGGAGTATTATATAGCAAGCTAGAAAAGCTGCCACGTCTTCCTCTGTGTGCTTTTGTGTTGTGTAATTTAATTCACTACTTTTATCCCGGTCAGAATTTTCGCTTAGCGAGCGTAACTTACAACTCGAGTTTCGCGAATTACGTGTACTTTAATCTCTCCTGGATAACGCAAACGGGTTTCGATGGTTGTGGCAATTGTGCGCGCCAGCGTGTGCGCTTCAAAATCGCTGATAGCTTCAGGATTAATAAGGACGCGTATCTCGCGACCAGCGGCGATAGCAAAGGCTTTATCTACACCATTTAAATCAGTCGCGATAGTTTCGAGGTCAGATAACCGTTTTATGTAGTTTTCAATTGAATCACGTCTAGCACCTGGACGACCGCCAGAGATAGCGTCAGCTACTTGAACGATAATTGATTCTGGAGTTTCGTAAGGATATTCCTCATGGTGAGCCCTCATCGCCAAAATAACTTGTTGATCTACGCCATATTTCTCCAAGATGCGAATACCAATTTCTACGTGGGTACCGGCAACTTCGTGACTAACGGTCTTACCGATATCATGCAAGAGGGCACCGGCTCGTGAGACTGCTACATCGGCGCCAATTTCTTCCGCAATAATCGCGGCCATGTGCGCCATTTCCACTGAGTGCCAAAGTACGTTCTGACCGTAGCTAGTGCGGAAGTGTAGTCGACCAAGAATCATGATGAGGTCAGGGTGAAGGTTTGGTACGTTGGCGTCATAAGCCGCTTTCTCGCCCATCTTTCTGACAATAGAAGCCACTTCCTTACGGGCGGTATCAACCATCTCTTCAATCTTGGCTGGTTGAATACGGCCATCTTTTAGTAGGTTTTCCATGGCGACGCGAGCAATTTCTCGTCGGATAGGATCAAAGGAAGAGAGGACAATATAACCAGGTGTTTCATCTATCAAAACATCAACTCCTGTAGCACGTTCAAAGGCGCGCACATTGCGGCCTTCCTTACCAATAACTTTACCTTTTAGATCGTCACTTGGGATTTCCACATGAGCGGTCATAACGTTAGTTGGTACGTTGTTACCAACGCGGTGAATTGCGGCTAAAATCAGATTCTGAGCCCTTTCTTCAAACGCTTCACTACCAGCGCGTTCGATTTTTTCGATTCGTGCACGTAGGTCTTCAGCTCGTTCCGCTTCCATCTTGGCTACGATTTGATCGTATGCTTCTTCCAGAGTTAGTTTGGCTACATCTTCTAGTTTCTTTTCAATATCGTTTTTTCGTTCATCTAGTCTTTCTTTGATTGACTTCACTTCGACAATCTTGCTTTGGAGTGATTCACGTTGTGAATCAAGATCTATTTGTCTACTATCAATCAACTCTTCGCGCTTCTGCAGGTGTTTTTCTTTTTCCGATAACTTTTCTTCCTGAGTCTTTCGTTCCGTTTTGGCTTCATCTAGTGTAGCTGCTGCTTTTGCTTCCGCCTTTTCAATTATTTCGACAACCCGTTTTTCTGCTTCGAGTGTCTTCTCTTTGATGTCTAATTCCAGGGATTGCTTCTTGGATAAGGCATGAAGGTATCGAAAGTAATAGCCAGCTGCTACGCCGAGTCCGAGGGTTGCGATAATGGCGAGGCCCTGCAAGAATGGTGGCATAGTTCCTTATTTTACGTTGTTAAATTCTCTCAACCGTGACTGTCAGTTCAATCGTACCATACCAGAAGTATGAGAGGTTGTAAAACACCCCGATGAGCCTAGCTCATCGGGGTGTTTTACTGTTCTCTTTCTAATTACTTGTATACCTGGTCCACTATTCCGTAAGCTTTGGCTTCATCTGCATCCATAAAAAAGTCGCGGTCAACATCATGCTCAATCTTCTGGAGTTTCTGACCGGTCGCTTTGGCGAGCATTTTGTTGAGTTTGTCGCGGGTCTTTATGATGTGACGGGCAGTAATATCAATATCAGAAGCCTGGCCGTAAGCGCCACCACTCGGTTGGTGAATCATTACTTCAGCGTTTGGTAGCATAAAGCGCTTGTCTTTTTGGCCTTGCGATAGGATGAGCGAGCCCATGGAGGCGGCCATACCCACACATACCGTAGCCACGTCTGGCTTGATGTGGTGCATGGTATCAATAATTGATAGGCCAGCGGTCACACTCCCGCCGGGGGAGTTTACATAAATATAAATATCTTTCTTAGGGTCTTCAGATTCTAGGAAAAGAAGTTGGGCGACGATTAGATTCGCCATTTGGTCTTCAATTTGACCAGTAATAAAGATAATTCGTTCTTTAAGTAGGCGGGAGAATATATCGTAGGCGCGCTCTCCACCCATGGTCTTTTCAATGACCATTGGCACCAGGTAGTTACTGACGGTTTGGTTTTGTTTTTCTTGGTTTGACATATGCGCTGTATGGTAGCAGAAAATAACTGGCTCTGCCAGTTAGGGGTTAATTTAATTGCCAGGCCAACTGTTTCTAGTGCTTAGTTATATAGGTGCTCGGCGTGGGCATTATGTTCTTCATGAGGAGAAGTGAACATGAGCGAAGAAAATATTTCTAAGTTACAACCCTCTGAAACTATACCCGAGGTAAAAATGTTGGTGACTGGTTTCATGTTCTGTTTACATCCAGAAAAATTTGGTGTTTGTGGGGCGACACTCAACACTTTTAGTGCAGACAGTGAATTAGTGAAGTGCATGTACGGACATACTTTTCACGTTGCCATTGTACGCAAGAAGTTTTTCAAGGCGGAATGATTCTTAAGTGGTTGTTTGAAAAGATAAACCCCCCACGAAGCCGAGGCTTCGTGGGGGGTTTGAACATTTCCTGCTTACTTTATTTAGTTGCTTCCAGCATTTTCATCACGGCGTTGTTGGTTAGTACGGTTGTGACATAGACAGTCACTCGGTACGGGTCAGCGTCTTTATATTGAGAAATTAATTCCTTTACTTGAGCTTCCACTTCTTCCTTTTCAGCTACGATTTTCTCGGCCTTAGAAATTTCATTAAGAATTAATTGGAGCTTAGCTCGCTTTTCCGCTGCTGGTGTCCATTCCGCTTTCAGATCTTCTATGGTTTTGTTTATGTGTTTGAGATAGTCTTCAATTTTTAGATTAGAGCGACTGAGGTCTTCTTCCATCTGGGCAAACATCTGATTGAGTTCTGAGTCAATCAAAATCTGTGGTAGTTCGATAGTACTGTCGGCAATAATCGTATCAGTAATCTTGGCGCGGTGTTTGCTTTCCACGTCTTGGGCTTTTTGGATAGTTAGATGTTCCTTAATTTTTTCTTTAAAATCTGCGACGTTAGCAAATTGTCCTGGTTGGCCAAGTCCGGCTACTAGTCCATCGGTTAATTCTGGTAGAGATAGTTTGGCTAGGTCAGTTTCAGTTTCGATAGCCGATTCACCTGCTTCTGGTGTAGCTGGGGTAGTTTCGGTTTCAGTAGTCTCTGCTTTGTCGGCTCTGGCCTTGGCTTGGATTCGGTCATAGGCCACCTTTTGCCGCAAAATCTCATTGATTTGTTTTTTAATTTCCTCTTCAGTTACTTCTTTAGATTCCTTACCTTTATTTATCTCGGCCGCGAGCTTTTTATAATCAGGTAGAGTAATGTCAGGAATAACCGCTACGGTGATAGAAAGCCCTAGTGGGTTATTGGGCGCAAGCTTAGTTAGTTCTACCTTTGGGTGACCGATAGCGTCAATCTTATGTTCCTCAAGAATGTGAGGGTACATATGAGCGATAGTACGCTCAGCCATTTCACTAAGGATAGACATTTCCCCGAGGTGCTTCACTAAGATATTTTCTGGTACGTGACCTTTGCGGAAGCCGTCTAATTCAACGTTAGCGCCCAGGTCTTTAATAGCGGCGCCACGTGCCAGCTCTACCTCTGCCCAAGGTATTTCGCCGACAATCTTTACTTGCGATTGTGGCTCTTTAGTAACGGTAAAAGCGCCCTTAAAATCAATATCATGGGCGTGGTGATCGTGCTCGTGTGAATGTTGTGACATAGTACGCGCTAGTGTACGTAAATATAGGATATTTGCAACCAGAAACTAAAGAAAATTTGAAATCCTCAAGGTGCTTATCTGACGTTTTGGGTTATTTAGATATGGCAAACCCCGCAGGGTTTGCGGGGTGGGGTGGTGTAGGACTTCGACATCACGTCTTCCTGATGACTGCCAACAACTTTGGCACTGTACCAGGGAAGGGTGCTTCCGGTGGCGTCGGGCAGTTTTTCGGAAGTGGTGTATTCAAAATTGACACCTCCTTGTACCCAAAGAGGTAGAGGTTGGTTCCGTCAGACAGGTCTTTGAAAAGACGATGGAGTATTTCAGGTAGCGTGCCAATCACCTGGAACGTCCAGGGAAACTGTACGGTCACCTGGGGGCGCCAGGTTGTATAGGTGACTCCATACATCACGTATGCCGTCGGGAAGGCCAACTTCAGTCCAAGAATTTCCCACCGCTTGCACTCAAGTGAGATTTCGCTCAGAGCGAGGAAAATCTCCGATATGGGTGAGTGATCGATTCGTGCGAATCCCGCTAGCGTGACGTTATCGAAAGGAACAGTGTGAGAATGAAGCATGATCGTCTCTCGAGAAGAACGACAGTGAAAGCACTGCCACTTTTCATATCTTAGGGGAGGGGAGGGAAAATGTAAAGATTGGATACCAATTTACCACGGTAGTTTTACCCTACGAATGTTGATTGACAGGTGATACACTTTTGATACACTTGGGGTATTATGGCAACAACAAAAACAAGAATCAACGTTAGTTTAAGCGCTGAGGTTGAGCAAGCTCTTAAGGCTTTAGCTAAACGTGACCAAGTACCTTCCGCTACAAAAGCGGCTGAGCTTTTACGACTAGCTCTTGAGATTGAAGAGGACTATGTATTTTCGGCAATAGCGGATGAGCGACTGGCAGAAAAGAATATAAAGTGGCTTAAGAGTGAGGAGGTGTGGGGTAAATAGAATATGTACCAGGTTATTTTTCATGTCAAAATTGTTGATGACTTAAAACATATTTCACCACCACTCCAAAAGGCAATTAAAAAAGCTATCGAAGAAAAACTAACTACCTCACCAGAATCATTTGGTAAACCGCTTCAGTTTTCACTGAAAGGGGCTCGCAGTATGAGGGTGGGCAATTATCGAGTAATATTCCGTCTATCAAAATTGATTGTACAAATTATTATGATCGGGCACCGGTCAGTTGTATATGAGAATATACTAAGACGAAGGATTTAGACATTAAGTAGGTAATTATTAAAAATCACCCAAAGCTCGGGGAGCTTTGGGTGAAGTTGCGTTTGTTGGGAGATGTCTGGCAGTGAATGAGGAGGGTTATTTTTTATGTTCCAATCCCCTCGATTAGTTGATTAAGCCTGGATCCACTGCTCAGTCCCCTTGGGTCGCCATTCTCTGACCCACGATGGTCCGATTTCGTCACTTCTCTTGTTGCGACGGAACCAGACACGTACTTGGTCACCAGCGTTGATTGTCTTCCACGCGCTGTATTCGATTCCCGGTCTGTCATCTTGGCCGTCAATGTGTACCTTGACTAGGTACCTCGTCCTGGGGATACGTCCAGTATTGAGGGGCACAGAATATTTTCCTTCAACTTCGACAACCGCATACTCATCGTCTCCATACGGGGACAGACGACGGAAGAGGCGAAAGCGAGACGTTTGGGGTCCAAGAACTTCGAAAGTGGCTGTGGTAACGAGCACAATGAGCAAAATATACACAATGAGGAGTAGATGACCAGAAAGAGTGCTCCATCTCGTCTCTTTTGATTGCCCTCCGGGGTGTATTGTGACTTCACTTCCCATGTCACGTACCTCGTTGGTCCACGTGCAGATGCGAGTAATCTTCCAGGACCCGTTCTTATCGTTGACGCATTTTTCTTGTAGGCGAACAACCTCTCCTTCTCGGAGTCGTACGAACAGCCGGGTCTCTAATCGCGGTTGCGATGGGATGTACGTAATCCCATTCACCTTCAGGTTGCCTGTGGGTTGTTGTTCTACTAGCTCTATATTCTGCGCCTGGGCACACATGCATACCGACAAAAGAAACATCAGAGAGAAAGCAATCCACGTGACGGTTTTCATTTTCCAACCCCTTCAGTGTTGAAATGAACGAAAGGGGCTGCGTGTGACGCGTCCCCTTTGTGTAGGAACTACTTGAGTACACCGTTTTTCTTGAGCGCTTCGAGTACCTCCTTGTCTTGCTTGGTGAATAGGGAGGCTATCCATTGGCACGTTCGCACTGCAACTTCGAGCAGAAACACGAAGAGCTGTAGGCTATGTACCGCCGCAAGGAGCGCGAGGGTGTACTTGGGCGGAAGGCCTTGATCGCCACCAGTGAAGCGCCAGCCGTAGTAGAAGTAGGCGATAACACAATCAAAGATGAGGATAGAGACGAGCCCTGCACGCGAGAAGCTGATGTGCCACACGGACATGTCAGGTTGGGTACTTTTGAGTGATGTGGTCATGACGACCTCCTTTTAAATGAACGGGGAACAAAGTGACTTTGCTTCGTTGGCTAATTTAGCAAAATTGTTGACAATAAATCAAAATAGTTGTACTTTATTAATATATTTTAAACTGTTAGTTTAAAAACATATATGGAGAAAACTTTAAGTACAGTCATCAAAGAGAAGCTGGCAACTGGCACTAAGCCGGTTGTCGCTTTGGTAGAGGTGATTGCTAAAGAAGAGCAAGTAACTATTCAGGGAGTATACAAGGCACTACGTTACCTCAAGGTTTCAGGAGTGGTCACTATTCACAACAAGCAAGCCTCACTATCTTTGGTCTGGCTCGATAAAGAACAGCAACGATTACAAAGAACAGCCCAGCTGTACCTAGATGAGCAGTCCTTGGTCGAAAGTTTGGTGAAGAAGCGCTCCAAGGCGAAGTTTACTTTTCATAGTATGCGCGACATTGATCATTTTTGGGTGCAATCTTTTGCGATTCTTACCAATGAGCTTGATGTGAAGGAGTATTCATATTCTATTCAACCTCATGATTGGTATTATTATAGTGATCTTGATAGTGATGCGTTTTGGATTGGAAAGCACAAGGGGCAACAAAGGACATCAAGAATTGTCTTGACTCATGCTTCTGGTCTTGATTATGTAGTAGTGAGACAGCGCAAGAGTGAATTGGGTCGATTGTTTGAATTTACCCTCAATGAAAATCCACTCAAGCAGAAAAGCTATGAGTATTACAACGTGATTGGCCCATATGTTTTCAAGGCACTGTTTGATCAGGCTAAAGTCAAAGGGCTAGATGCATTTATTTCTTCCCATTCGCGATTACCTTTGGAAAAGCCGGATAAGGAGATTCTAAAAAATATTATAGAAAGTGAGGGAAACTATACCTTGCAAATTGAGTATTCGCCCAAGAAAGCTGACGCAATGCGCGCGAGTGTGAGTAAGTATTTTGAGTTTTAATAATAAAGAAATCGCGTGAAGCAGGAGCTTCACGCGATGAGAAGTGTCTTGATTGCCTCTCTACGAAAGGTAATAGCAAATGAGCGTATTACCAAGGAGGAGGCTAACGATAACCACCATACACATGACCAATAGTGTGGTTGGTTTTAGTTGACTCAAACACGCGATGAGCCTGTCTCAAAGCGGTTTTGGGCAGAGCGCCCCCGTCAGTGTTGTTGCTACTGTCATAAGAACGAGAAATGCGAACAAATACATTGGGAGTTGCAGGATACTGCCGAATGCACAGAGAGAGGCTTTCCAATCACAGAATTGATTGGTAGGCCTGCTTAAGGCAGCTTATGCTTCAGGTGCAAAGAACAACGTGCCCAAAAACCACAAGGCCAGAAGGATGAGCGAGGAAGCTACTCTTTGCTTAGCTTTTCTCGGGTTGTGCGCATATGACCAAAGGTCAAATAGTGGCAAGAGAGCAAAGATCAAATAGTAAGTACTCACAGGTTTCTCCTCTGAAGGGTTGGGGATCGGTCCGAAAAACATGATTACACAAATCCCTTGGGATAGTCGCTTTTTACGACTAATTTGCTACTATAATGTGCATGAATAGTCACCAGCTAAAACTACTCGGGCTGACAGTTAACGAAACCAAAATCGTTAAGGCACTTGGTCATGTACCGATGTCTCTAGCTGAAGTAGAAAAGAAAACCACACTAGCTCACGCTAGTGTGGTAGATACACTCCGGCGACTCACCAGTAGAGGAGTGGTAAAAGTAGTTCACTCACAAAAGCGAAAAACTTATACGTGCGAAATAAGCAAGCTATTTAATGGGGACGCAGCTATCAACAAAAAGTCGTTTGGAAATATAGAAGTGTACGAAGGAAAGGAGGCTCTGCTGTCATTAATAAGTACTGAGCTCATAAGGAACCGACACGGTCGACTACTTTCTTTTCATGGGGAAGAGATTGGTAAGGGTTGGCTCGGGATTCTTGATCCGCGGGAAATACAAAAAAGAAATGAATTGATTGTTGAACATGACATCATCGTGGAAAGGTTTGTCCCCCAGAGCGGATACCGAAGGCTCTTTAAGTCGCTACCCACTACTTGGCAGAAGACCATGATTGGTCGGACTCATGTCACCTATTTCTTGCCCGATGAATACTTTCAGACTAAGACCGAACTCATGATGTTTTCGGACGTGGTTATGGTGTATGAAACCCACAATCAGCGGATTACTTTATTTAGAGACAAAGAAACGGTGAAGTTGTATGCCAGCCTGTTTGAAATAATACGTACAGTTGGTGTTAAAATAAATTCAGAGGAAGAGTTTGTAAGTTATCTGTATAGCTAACATCTGACGTACACCTAGAATCTAATTGCTGGTTATTCGTAAAACCCTTAATTGTTCTGCTATAATTTAATCATGAAGCCAGAAATATTAGATACAGAGGAAGAATTTTCGCTGGTTAAGCGCGCCAAGAGTTTTTCTTATGCTGGAAGAGGAGTTTGGGTATTTATCAAGACAACTCACAATGCTTGGATTCATCTGGCTTTGTTTGCTCTCGGTATTATGCTGGGATTATATTTTGGCATAACTAAGGTCGAGTGGATGATGTTAGTATTTGTCAGTGGATTTGTCCTGGTGGCTGAGGCTTTCAATACCGCCATTGAGATAGATATTGACCTTACTTCACCGGATTATCATCCCTACGCCAAGGATACCAAAGACGTCGTGGCTGGAGCTGTGTTGCTGGCTGCTTCCACAGTCTTAATTATTGGGGTGATGATTTTTGTTCCGTACATAGTAAATCTAATTTAATTTGAAAGCTAGGATTATACTTATGTCTAGTTTTGAATCTCAACCCTATAAACAAACAAGTAAAGTTAATCAGCCACCTTTACCTATTTCCGGAAGAGAAAGTATGGAAGTACGGAGAAAGTTTGCTCAGCAAGAGGTGGCTGAGTTGTTAGCCTTGTTAAGTGAAAAATTAGGTAAAGCAGTTCAGCTTGAATATTTGTCAGAAGAGTTTGGTGAAGCTGGAGCGAATGTAGAGCAGTATTTCCAAGAAATTATGGCCGGTCAAGTTGAATATAATTTAATAGCTAGTCAAGCTCGCTTATTCAAAGCCAAAAATATTCTGATAAATCAAATCGAAGAGAAACACTAATTTGGGTTTGAAATGTAGGATACGAGCGAATTTTGGTTTTAATCTTGCAGGCATAGGCTCTGATGAGGGACAATAAACAAAAGTGGTTTGTTTTTGATAATAGTCAAAAAACTCAGCAGAATAATACCAAAAGTATTTACAGGAGTAGTCATGACCGGATGCTTTGGCTGGACGGGATTGGGTTTAGGCAGTACTCTTTTGTCAGTCTAGTTACAGAGGAGAACCCTTGGACACAAATCCTAATCAAGTTTGGCCGATGTCTCGTGCCTTTACCGACCGGCTGACCCGACTCGTTGAATGTTGTTCCATTGATTCGCCCGAGTGGAAAGTTGGTTGGATAGAAGTTGAAGCTCTGGCGAACGAGGAAGTGAGGCTGTTGCCAAAGCCACCCGAGCCCACAGAATAGCCCCCAGAACCTTTGGTTCCGGGGGCATTCATATTTAAATAATCTTTCTGTTATTGAGAGGTCTCGAGTTCGGCTTCGATTTGGTTGATCTCAGTTTCTAAGGTATCGAGGTCAGTACTTAGTAGGTCCGCTTCAATTGCACTTAGTTCATCTGAAGTGCTCATTACGGTAAGGCTTTCTATTTGAGCGGTAGCAGTTGGTGTTTCTGGTTCTTTATTGGTTTCTAAGGTAGGGCGAGTTTGGTTGAGGTCTATTACTACTGGTTGAATGCTGATACTGTACCAATAATAAAGACCTCCCAGAATTAGACCGAGAATAATAAAGAGGATGATAATTATTGGTGCTATAAACTTTTTTACTGACGCACTACTTTCTAAAAGAGTTAACGATGTCTTATTTTCATTAGTTTTTACTTGGTTATTGTCCATAATTATTTAGTTAGAAATTAGTTCCTCAGCGATGGGGTTTGTTTCATCAGCACGGATACCTGTTTCTTTGTTATTCAAAACGGGATTTTTTAAAAACATAATAGATTCACGCAAAGCAAAGTGAGCTTGGCGGATAAGTGAGCTGGCTTCTCGGTATCGTTCACGTACGGCCTGCCAATCATTTCGGGGTTTTGTAGAGAAGGTAGCTTCATTTACTAAAGTATCGATATCTCTTAATTTAAGTCTAGCAAAAGCCAAGAGCTCGTTAGCTGACAATAATTTTTCTCGGGCTAGTCCAGCTTCTAAACCTCCCTCCTCCACTTTTATAATGCGCTGTTCTAACCTCAGACTGATGTTAGATAGTCGCATTACAGCCGTGTCCATACGATTACTGATGTTGGCAGAAAGGTTCAGGATTCTGGTTTGGCGGACTTTGGTCAAAGCTATCCTCTGTTCTCTAGTCGTATTAACGCGTTCATTGGGTGTTACCGGGGAAATAATGTTTGGGTTTGAGGAACTTTCGACCATGATCAGTTCATCTGTCACCAGAGGGGCTGAAGTAGAAGATAAGTTTTCTGTCGCTGGCATGATCTGTGCTCCGGTTGTGCGAGCTACCAGCAAAACGGTTAAGACAAGTGGTAGAGTAATATATATTTTTTGTTTTGCGAGATTCATAACTTTTAAATTAACTGCTAGGTAAAAATAGTATACCCCCTCGCGCCTTATCGGCGGGAGAGGGTATACACAATGTTGCATTCTGACTAGAGCTTAAGGGCGGGCAGGATTTGTTTCTTGCGCGAGAGGATACCTGGAAGTATTTCAGTGTCAGCTTCGACCGCCACTCCAAAAGAAGCACTGATTACTTGCTTGGTCAGGTCGTTGTAGGTAAGGACGGTGGCGTTTTCATTTAGAATATCGATTATAAAGAATAAGACATCATCAATATCTCCTTCTTCCTCTATACAGGTTTTAATTGCTTCAATAATACCTTCTTTGCGGTCTAGTACAGTGACAACGTTTGTAGTTTCTATGACAGATACGCGGAAGTTTTTATCGCCGACATTGTACTTTTTACTATCAAGCTTTATTAAGCCGGTGTCAGTGAAGCTGGAAATATCTGATTTAGCAGTGAACATTTCATCGGCATAGGCAGTTACGTCAATCCCGAGGGTACTAGCTAGTTTTTCGGCTACATCTTTATCGTGCGGAGTCGTGGTCGGAGAACGGAAGCCGAGAGTATCAGACAAGATAGCTGATAGCATTAAGCCTGATATGTTAGTCGGAATAATAATACCTTCTGCGGACATGAGGTCATACATTATAGTGGCAGTGCAGGCTACTGGCTTGATCGTAATATCGGTTGGGGTTTGTGTCGTAAGCCCGCCGACAAGTTTATGATGGTCAATCAAAGCTAGAAGATTCATCTCGTTAATATTTTCCGGTAATTCTTGTGGGTTATTGGTATCAACCACCACGACTGATTCGCCTAAAGTCAAAGGCGGTAGAAGTTCCGGGACAGCAAAACCAAAGCGTTGTAAAACAAAACTGGTTTCACTGTTTAGTTCACCAAGCACATAGGCGGTTGCCTCGCCCACTGTATGCTCATTTAAATACCATGACCAGACAATGGCGGCCGTTGTAGCGTCAGTATCGGGTGATAGATGTCCAAAAACTTTTATCATAAAAATAGTTAGATTAGTAAGAAGTCTAGTGTAGAACAGGAGAGGACAGGGTGCAAGTAGAAATAATAAAAACAGCCAAGAACGTACTCTTAAAGTACGTTCTTGGCTGTTTTTTTGGGGTCTACAAGATTAACTTATTTCACTTCCTCTTCAATTTCGGCCACCTTTTCTCCTTCCTCAATTTCCTCAGCCACTAGAGCCTCGGCTTCTTCTGGTGTATCAATTTCATTAAATTCGTCATTATCAGGATTGGTGTCACGGTCACCCATAATCTCGTCTTCTTCAGGTAGAGGTGGATTGACTGTGGTCGCATCTTCATTTTCTAAAACGTCCTCCTCACTTCCAGCTGGCGTTTCTTCACTAGCTTCTAGGGTGACATTACCGGTGGCTTCCGCCTCGGCTAGAGCTTCACCATTTTGGGCAGAGACAATATCAATTTTCCAACCAGTAAGTTTGGCGGCTAGGCGAACATTTTGACCGCCTCGTCCGATAGCTAAAGATTGTTGATCAGGGCTTACTTCAGCTACAGCATGACCGCGCTCGCCCGTTTCACTATTTGGTTCACTGACGATTTTAACATTCATTACTTGGGCTGGAGAAAGAGCATCTTCAATAAATTCACTAGCTACTCCCGACCACTCAATGATGTCAATTTTTTCGCCACCAAGTTCACTCATGACGGTAGAGACACGCACGCCACGTTGTCCGACCATTGAACCGACTGGGTCTATGTGTTGGTCGTTGGCAAAGACGGCAATCTTAGATCTAGCACCGGCTTCGCGAGCTACAGCCTTAACAGTGACAGAGCCATTTTGGAGTTCTGGGGCTTCTATTGCAAAAAGGCCAGCTAGGAAATCGGGATGAGAACGTGAGAGTTTTAGGAAAATACCGCGTGAAGTTTCTTCCACTGCGACGAGTAGCGCCCGAACTCTTTCGCCTGGTTTGTACCGCTCGCCCGGAATTTGTTCATCGTAGGGCATGATAGCCGTGACGCGACCAAGGTCAACGTAAAGATTCCCACGTTCAAAGCGTTGAACGTGTCCCATGACAATATCACCAGCTTTTTGACCGAACTCAGCCAGGGCTGACTCCTTTTCTGCCTCACGAATTTTTTGGACAATGACTTGTTTGGCAGTTTGAGCTGCGATGCGACCGAAGTCATCTTTGGCCTCAAGAGGGAAAATTAATTCCTCACCAGTCTGAGCGTCTTTTTTAATCATTTTGGCCGTGGAAAGCATGATGTGCTTCTCTTCATCAAAACGAACCCGAGTATCGCCACTTACACTATTTGCCTCTGTCTCTGATTCTGCTTCTTCACCTTCTTCTAGTTCTGGCTTCAGCATACTTTCATCCACCACAATTTTTATTTGATGAAAGTTAGTTGCGCCAGTATTCAGATCAAATTTACAATTAATAATCTGGCCACGCTTACCAAATTCTTTTTTATAAGCAGTGGCAAGTGATTGTTCAATCGCATCAATCATTTTTTCCTTGGTAATACCGCGTTCCTCCTCCATTTCCTGTAGTACGGCATTAATTACTTTTAAGTCGAACATACCAATTTTATTATTGCGTAGCAAATCCATAAAATTGAGTCTCCCATAAGTATTTATTCCTAAAACCCTTATGGGAACATCACAACCTTGTTTCATTTACTACTTAGCTTTTAAGTTTGTATAAAGTTTATGATTAAGTTTTTTTCCTATTTCTCACGAAGAATGCCCGGCACAAGCCGAGCATTCATTCAGTCCTTATACTATATATGAGGTAGGGGGAGGTGTAAAGTGCCTGTAACTAACGCCCACCTTGGCGGGGGATGCCTTCCGTAGCTACTTACTTATAAATAGATTGGTCACCAATCGCTATAAAAACCACTACGTCTGCGTCCTCGTAGGAAAACACAATGCGATGTGAGTAGGTGACAGAGAAGCTGTGGAAGTCTTTCAGTCTCCCTTTGAGTCTATGTACCTTTAGTTTCTCGTGGTTTACGGAATCTTTGAATAACTCGATACGCTCTAGGGCGTCACTTTGCAGTTCGCTTGGGAGTTTTTTAAAATCCCGTACAAAGGAGGGTTTAAAGCTAATTAGCATCCTTGTCGTCATTTGGTGGATTCGTTGGTAGCCCTAATCAAGGGTGTCCCGAAAGACCATCAGCCTTAAATCAAGCGAAATTGAACGGAGAAAATACATGAACATGAATCGAGTTGTCGTCATTAGCCTGCTTGCCTTGTCCACAATGCCCGCGACGTGGCAATGGCTGTCGCTGCGCGCCAAGCCGCTGAAGAGTTTGCCAAGGCAAAGGAGGCGCAAACTGCCAAGGTTGACCTCGATATCAGGATGGTCTACGCGGAAGCAGCCCGGCTCCAGTCACAAGCGTCAGTCGAAGCGGCGAAAAAGTTCAACGGCCAACTGCCGGCCGGTAGTCAACTGCTTTTTGGCCTTGATCAGCAAGTGCCACAATCGCCGAAGAAGTGATTTGTGTCCGCGGCGGCTTTGCTGTGTGAAGCCCAAGGGTCCCGAACCAAAGTTTGTGCGCAAGCATGAATGGCGGTTCGGGTTTTTTTCTTTGGGTACAAATATAGTGATATAGTAGGTGGATGCAAAAATACGACAGCGATACTACACCAATCTTACAGGTACAGAATCTGACCAAAGCTTATGGCCGTAAGACGATCTTGGAGAATTTTAATCTTGATATTGCTAAGGGGGGCTTTTTTGGTTTACTCGGTCCTAATGGGGCAGGCAAGTCTACTCTAATTCACTGTGTCACTGGTATTGCGCGTATCACCGCTGGGAAGGTTTTGGTCGGTGGGAGTGATGTTGAGACTGAGTATCAAGCGGCCAGGCGGCAAATTGGTCTCTCGCCACAGGAGTTTAACGTCGATATCTTTGCCACTCCACTCCAGCTTTTAGATTTTGTCGGTGGCTACTATGGACTTTCCGCTTCGGTGCGCAAAGAGCGAGCGGAAGAATTGATTACGCAATTTGAATTGACCGACCATGCGTATAAACAATTTAAAGAATTATCCGGTGGTCTTAAGCGTCGAGTGACTTTGGCTCGGGCACTGATGCATAAGCCACCACTCTTGATCCTTGATGAACCGACCGCTGGGGTGGATGTAGAGCAACGGCATAGCTTATGGCGCTATTTCAGGGAGCTTAATCAGTCTGGCACAACGATTATTTTGACTTCACATTATTTGGAAGAGATTGAACAGCTGTGCACTGAAGTGGCGATTATTAATAAAGGCAAATTACTAATCCGAGAATCAATCGAAGACTTTACTAAAGAAGGGTCGGTCGAAGAAAAGTATTTGCGGTTAACTTCAGGTAACACTTTCTAATATGGAAAACATTAATTGGGTGGCTATCTACACCATGGTTCGTAGGGAAGTGACGCGGACTTTTCGGGTGGTGGTACAGACGCTAGTAGCGCCGGTTATTTCGGCTTCACTTTATATCTTTATTTTTGGAGTAGTGGTGGGTAGGAGTATCGATACAATAGTCGGAGTGCCGTATATTACCTTTGTTTTTCCTGGTATTTTGATGCTGTCAGTTATCAATGCTTCTTTTAGCAGTAGCTCAAGCTCGCTTTATTTTGCACGTTTTACTAAGAGTATTGAGGAACTCTTAGTAGCGCCAGTTTCTTATTTGGAAATTATTTTTGGCTATATGCTGGGTTCGATGATGCGAGCTTTGATTGTGGCTAGTTTGATTTTGTTAGTAGGAGTTCTTTTTGGGGCAGTGTCTTTAGTAAGTCCGCTTTTGTTTGTTATTTATATTCTAGGCGTATCGGCCATCTTCTCGCTCTTGGGAATGTTGGTAGGGTTATGGGCGCAAAGCTTTGAACAGCTTTCCGTTCTAAATACTTTTATTATTACGCCATTCACTTATCTTGGGGGAATATTTTATTCCATTACCATGTTGCCGGAGACGGCACAGATAATTACTATGCTTAATCCTTTCTTCTACTTTGTTGATGGGATTCGTAATGCGATGATTGGTATCAGTGAAGCAAATATTTTTGTGGGTGCGGTAGTGATTGGTGGGTTAGTAGTCGGACTCGGAAGTACAGTATTTTATTTATTTAAAACTGGTTGGCGGGTCAGAGTTTAGAGAATATTCACTCCTAAGGTGGGGAATTAATTGACCGCAAATTTTTCTCGAGGTGATACAATAGAAGTAAGAGTGAGTGGTTCTTAATAGCTCATTTATTTGGTGTGCGTATACAAGATGAACAACTAAAGCGTTTTGTGCTTGATGCTGGGCTCATCAAGAAGGCGGATATTACTGCGGTCGAAAAAGTTGCCAAAGACGAACGTCGGACACTGGCGGAAGCATTGATTGCTCATGGGCATATGACTGAGGATGATATGCGTCGCATTGAGTCTTACGTGCTGGGCATACCCTTTGTTTCGCTGAAGAATATAAAGATTGATTTTGAGGTTTTATCTTTGATCCCTGAGCCAGTAGCACGTAATCACAATATTATCGCTTTCAAAAAAGGTGACGGTGAACTTGAAGTAGCGATGCTCGATACAGCTGACTTGCCAGCGATTGACTTTGTAAAAAAGAAAGTAGGTTTGAAAATCCTTTCACGTTTGACTGATACTGATTCAATGCGTTCGGCCTTACGCCAATATCAAAAAACCCTTAAGGATGAGTTTGGTGACATCATTATGAAAGACGCTTCAGCTCTTAAGGTGATAGCGGATGAAAATGGAGAAGAAATGTCGGAAAGTGATCTAAAGAAAATGGCGGAAGATCTGCCGGTGGTACGTATTATAGATACTCTTTTACGCCACGCCATTATTCAAGGGGCGTCTGATATTCATATTGAGCCAATGGAAGATGATGTGGTGGTACGCTATCGTATAGACGGTATGTTGAGTGATGCAATGAAGTTACCTAAGCATGCTTCTGGTACGTTAGTGGCGCGTATTAAGGTTTTATCTAATCTTAAGCTAGACCAAAAACGTTTGCCACAAGATGGTCGTTTCAAAATGGAGATGGATGGGCAAAAAGTCGCTTTTCGTGTCTCTGTTCTTCCGGTTTTTTATGGTGAAAAGATTGTGATGCGACTTTTACGCGAGAACCGCAGTGGTTTTTCACTCGAAGGGATTGGTTTTCATGGTTCTACGCTTGAGCGTATCCATAAAGCGACGCGAGCCACTACCGGTATTATCCTGGTGACTGGTCCGACTGGTTCTGGTAAATCAACCACTCTATATACTATTTTGGACTTATTAAATACACCGGAGGTGAATATTTGTACCATCGAAGATCCGATTGAGTACCAGATGCCACGCATAAACCAAAGTCAGGTAAAGCCAGAGATTGGTTTTACTTTTGCAGCTGGTCTCCGCTCTTTAATGCGCCAAGACCCCGACATTATTATGGTTGGCGAAATCCGTGATGAAGAAACAGCTAGTCTGGCAATTAATGCAGCTCTAACTGGGCACTTGGTGCTTGCTACGGTACACACTAATTCAGCCGCTGGGACGGTTGCGCGCTTGATTGATATGGGTTCCGAACCTTTTCTTTTGGTTTCAACTTTACGCGTAGCAATTGGACAACGTCTCGTCCGAAAATTAGCTGATGATAAGTTGCCTTATATTCTCACTAAAGCTGAACGAGATGATTTAGCTAAGCATCTCGATTTGGACTTAATCCTTAAGACATTGAAAGAAGAAAATATGATAGCCGATAATGCCACATGGAACGATATACCTTTTTATCATCCAAAAGAAAAAGGCGAAACTGAAGATGGTTATCATGGACGTATGGGTATTCACGAAGTCTTAGAGATGACTCCTACTATTAAAAGTATGGTAATGGCACAAAAGACGGGTGATGAGATTGAACTACAGTCACGCAAGGAGGGCATGCTAACAATGATAGAAGATGGTATTTATAAAGCAGCTAGAGGCTTTACTAGCATTGAAGAAGTGTTACGAGTTATTAATGAATAATCATGCCTACTTTTACTTATAGTGGGGAAGATCATTCGGGAGAGAAAGTAACCAAGACAGTGACTGCCGATGACCGCTATGCTGTATATGATATAGCTAGGCAAGAAGGACACCGAATTACTAGTATCAAAACTACTAGCAGTGGATTTAAGAAATTTCTAAATATTGAAAAGTTAAATTATCTGCTTAGTCGAGTCTCGAGTGATGAGTTGGTAATGATAACTAGAAATTTGGGTTCCATGCTTAAGGCAGGTCTTACTGTGACACGGGCACTGACTGTTATAGAAAGACAGTCATCTAATCCAAGAATGAAAGGGGTAACTAAGCAAATCGTTGAGCAAATAAATAAAGGTGAACAATTTCACGTGGCATTAAAAAAGTTTCCAGAAGTATTTAGTGATCTTTATATTGCGATGATTAAGGCCGGTGAAGAGAGTGGCAGTTTATCGGAGTCTCTAAAGACTCTTTCAGTTCAAATGGAACGCTCCAGTAACTTGGCTAAGAAGGTTAAAGGGGCAATGATCTACCCAGCGATTGTTATTACTGTCATGGTAATAATTTCTATTTTAATGATGATTTATGTGATGCCACAAATCACCGATGTATTTAAAGGAATGGATAAGGATCTTCCTGCGACTACCGAATTTTTAATTGGTGCCAGTGATTTTTTTGTGGACAATACCCTGGTTGCGCTTGTTTCAATAATTGGTTTTGTAGTGGGTACACTATCATTTCTTAAAACAAAAGCCGGTCGCACTATTTCTTCCTGGGTCGTAGTCAGGTTACCGGTTATTGGTACTATGGCTAAAGAGACGAATACTGCTCGTACGGCCCGTACCCTTTCGTCGTTACTTAATTCTGGTGTAGATGTCATTCAGTCAATTCAAATTACCGAGGAAGTAATTCAGAATGTTTTTTACAAAAAAATTCTCCGTGATGCGGCAGAGAGAGTAGAGAAAGGCACGGCCCTCTCTGAGACTTTTATTGAACGTTCAGACCTCTACCCAATTTTGGTTGGTGAGATGATTTTGGTTGGTGAAGAAACGGGTCAGATATCTGGCATGTTGCAGGAGCTAGCTGTATTTTATGAAACGGAAGTAGAGCGAAAAACTAAAGATCTCTCAACGATTATTGAACCTATTCTAATGGTGATTATTGGGGCTGGTGTTGGCTTTTTTGCTTTGGCGATGATTGCCCCAATTTATTCAATTTCAGATGGCTTGAAATAAGCCAGACCCGATATGAAAAAAATACCAATTACAAATAATGGTTTCTCCTTGATTGAAGTGATTGTTGTGAGTGCTATTTTGGTTTTGGTATTTGGTGGTTTGTTTGTAGCTTTTGATTATTCACTAAAAGTTATTAATAACTCACGGGCTAAGCTTACAGCTATTTCTGTTGCTAATGATCGAATGGAGTATTTTCGGTCTCTGCCTTACGCTGATGTTGGTGTGGTAAATGGTTTCCCGGTAGGGACTATTCTTCAAACTAGCACCACTACGATGAATGGAATTGAATTTGCTGAGCGAGTGCGGGTTGATTATGTCGATGACCCAGATGATGGCCAGGTCACTGCTACCACCACTGATAGTAATAATATATCCACTGATTATAAAAGAATAAGACTAGAATATACTTGGGAGATTGCTGGAGCTACTAGTACCATTTTTATGGTTAGTAATATTATCCCTCGTTCCATTGAGACCAATGTTGGTGGTGGTACGGTGCGTATTATTGTAATAGATGATAATTCAGAATTGCTACCCGGGGCTAGTGTCAGAGTTAAAAATATAAGTAACGGTTATGATGTGACTTCAGTTACTGATGTTAGTGGGATGGCTCTTTTTTCAGTTCCAGCCGATAGTGATTATGAAGCTGAGGTAACCGGGCCGATAGCTGGTAAAAATTACTCGATTGATGGAACCTATGTTGCCACTACCAGTAATCCTAATCCTGTGGTGTCAGCCTTTTCTGTACTTGAGGCCGATATTTCAACTCTCACTTTTCAGATCGGTGAATTGAGTGATTTAATGATAAAGACCCTAAGTTCGGTAGTAGAGGGTAATTTACGGGAAGAATTTATTGATCTTAGTGGTGTCGCTTCTAGTTCCGATATTGATATTATGGCTGGCCAATTAGTCCTTGCTGGGTCGCCGAATTATGAAATTAGGGGTGTAGCATATCTTATGCCAATTGAACCAACTACCCTATTGCGTTGGGAGACGATAGCTATTGGAGCTGATTTGCCAGTTGACACTTCATACAAGGTACGGGTTTCAACCGGTACTAGTTCTGGGCCATTTACACTAATACCAGAGATAGATTTGCCTGGTAACAGTGCTGGTTTTAGTGATAGTCTGATTGATATTTCGGAATTAGATCCAGTCGTTTATCCATCATTAGTAGTGGAGCTAGTTTTAGAAACCACTGATACTAATTTTTCTCCGTTTCTTGACGAGGTCGGTGTTTATTACCGTGAAAGTGAAGTTATTAGTCCAGATGTAGACTTTACTATGGTTGGCAGTAAAGTAATTGGTAGTGATGCGATTTTCGCGCCTATCTATAAATTTAATTTAGCCACATCAACTAACTCTTTTGGGGAACTTCTGTTACCTGAGATTGAGTTTGATATATATAGCCTTAATTTTTCTCCTAGCTACGATGTAGAATCTGGCTGTCCGGCGCTTCCGTTTACCCACCAGGCTGGTATTAATGGAGAGCTTGAGTTGTTACTAGCAGGTAATCAACTATATACATTACGCGTGGTAGTGACCGACTCACTTGCTCGAGCTATTCCTGGAGCCAAAGTAATCTTAAGTCGTAGTGGATTTTCTAGCACAGAGTACGCCAATACTTGTGGTCAGGTTTTCTTTAATAGTGGTGTGGCCGATGAAGTAGATTATGTTGTTGACATTAGTGCACCAGGCTATACGACTATCAATATAAACCCTTATGAAATAGGGGCTGATAATTTATTGAGTGTTACACTCAACCCATAAAACTTTATGTCACTTAAAAGTTTTAATAAAAATAGTGGTATGACGCTCATTGAAGCGGTAGTAGCGGTGGGTCTATATACCATACTATCGGTAGTGATTATGGCAACCATTACTGATTTTTATAAATTTAATGCGTACACTCTAGAACAAGTTGATGAAATCGAAAATGCTCGCAGGGGTATGACTCAATGGAATCGGGATGCTAAGGAAATGACTACTGGGGAAGATGGTTCATTTCCAATTGCGGTGATTGATGAGCATCGGTTTGGTTACTATAGTGACACTGACCAAGATGACATGGTTGAATATGTAGAATACATATTAGCTACCACGACATTGAGAAAATTTAGTTATAACCCTACTGGTACACCAGCTTCTTATGACTTAACTACTCCTGATATGGAGCAGGTACTTTCACTGTATGTACAAAATATTAATCAAGGGACTTCTACGTTTATGTATTTTGATAATAATGGAAATAAATTGAGTTCAACTTCTCCAATTATTAATGTGCGCTACATTCAAGCTCAAATGATTGTAAACATTGATCAGAATCGTTCGCCCGGAGAGTTTATGCTCAGGTCTAGTCTTGCACCTCGCAATCTAAAGGATAATCTATAATAAGCTATGAATCGTAATTTGACATTAAGAACAAAGAACAACAAATCAGCTGGATACTTAATGATCCTAGTCTTGGTTTTTAGTGGCATATTTTTTACTATCATTAGTGGTTTTGTTGGCTATGTAATTACCCAAAACAAACTTGTAAATTTTCGCTACGAACAACAACGAGCCACTGAAATTGCTGAGGCCGGATTAAATTATTACAAATGGTATTTAGCTCATTATCCTGGGGATTTGACCAACGGTACTGGTGTGCCAGGGCCATATGTACACCAATATAAAGATCCAGTGAGTGGAACATTTTTCGGAGAATTTTCTCTGACAGTTGCTAGTACCACCTATTGTGGTAGTATCGCCTCGATTGAAGTTGAGTCGACGGCCTTTACTTATCAGGATCTTTCGGCAATTAGTACGGTGCGAGCTCGTTATACCAGACCAACAGTAGCTGAGTATTCATTTATAACAAATAGTTCAGTTTGGTACGGCGATGATAGAGTGATTACTGGTCCGGTTCATTCCAATCAAGGAATAAGAATGGACGGATTCCATAACTCTGCTATTGGTAGTGGTCAACTAACTTGGACATGTGATAGTACTTTTGGTTGTAATCCAAACCGTGTCGTAGCAGGTGTTTACACTACTAGTGGTAATGCTACACCTGGCCTTTTTCAGTTCCCTACCTCGCCGGTTGATTTTAATGGAATAAGTTTAGACTTAGGTGAAATAAAAAACAAAGCACAAAATGCTGGTGGAATTTACTATGGACCATCAGGTGCTAGTGGCTATAGAGTAATTTTTAATGGTGATAATACGATTACAGTCCGTCGAGTGAATTCGACTACTGCTTATACAGCTTATTCAACCACTGAAGGGTATCATACAGAAAGTAATGTTATTACCAATGACAGTTTATTAGGAAATAGGGTGGTTAATTCTGCTTGTCCGATTTTATATTTCGAAGATAAAGTTTGGTTGGAAGGTCAGGTTTCGCAAAAAGTTACTTTAGCAGCAGCCAATTTATCAAGTGGAGCACAAACAAACATAGTAATAAATAACAATATTGAATATGTTCCTGACAGCGTGTCTGGCTTGTTAGCTATCGCTGAGGATGATATCGATGTTGGTTTAGTAGTGCCAAATAATATGAGAGCTGATGGAATTTATATAGCACAAAATGGCAGATTTGGCAGAAATCACTACAGGGCTTCTGATTTATCAAACGCATTAGATCCCTATATTCTTCGGGGAACTCTTACACAATATGGAAGTACTATTTCAAATGGAAGAGTTGGCACAAAGTGGACAAATAATGGTGTAACAATCTCAGGTTTTGCTAATCGAATTAATTCATTTGATTTAAACCAGGTAGTGAGTCCACCGCCAATTACTCCCGAGACTTCAGATGTCTATACTTTTAAGGATTGGCGTCAAGATTAAACAAAAAGGTCGCCAGGCATAGCCTGGCGACCTTTTTGCTATGGTACAATTTATCAGTATGAAATACACCAAAGCCCTTGTGGTTGGTAATTGGAAACTTAATCCAGGCACCAGTATTGAAGCGAAGTCATTAGCCTTGGCGATTAAAAAACATGTGGCAAAATATAAAGAAACGCAAGTGGTGGTTGCGCCACCATTTTTATTTATACCGGATGTAGCACGCAATCTAACCAAGACCGAAGTCAAGTTGGGAGCTCAAGATGCTCATTTTGAGGAACGTGGTGCTTGTACCGGTGAAGTCAGTCCCGTAATGTTAGCTACTTTTGGTGTGACTTATGTAATTGTTGGGCACTCAGAGAGGAGAGCGCTTGGTGAGACTAATAAACAGGTTAATCTAAAAATTCAAACTATACTTAAACGTAAACAAACCCCAATTGTTTGTATCGGAGAAAAAGTGCGTGATAGTCAGGGTCTGTTCTTCAATGAAATTGAAGAACAGGTAAGAAGTTTAGCTGAAAAACTGACCCCTGTTATGTTATCTCGAATTGTTATTGCTTACGAACCGATTTGGGCGATTGGTACCGGAGCCACAGCGACAGCTGAAGATGTGAAAGAGATGCAGCTCTTTATTGTTAGTGTATTGACCAAGATTTACGAGAGAAAAGTAGCCGCCAAAGTACATCTCATTTATGGTGGATCAGTTAAATCTAGTAACGCTTTGGAGCTATACCAAGAGGGAGGGATGAATGGTTTCTTGGTTGGGGGAGCAAGTTTACAAGCTAAGGAATTTGCTGCGATTGTTGCAATGACATTGCCCAAGGAAGCTAAAAAATAATATTATGGATTTGCGTTTAATTACAGAAGCAGAAAATTTGCAGGGTAAATATGTATTGGTAAGAGCATCTTGTAATGTGCCTTTGGATAAAGGAGTGGTTTGTAATTCATTTCGTCTACGCCGAGCACTGCCTACCTTGGAATATTTACGTCTCGAGGGAGCACGGGTAATCGTGATATCACATATTGGTAGAAAGACGACTGATTCCTTGCTACCAGTTTATGAAGCGCTAAATAAATTAATTCCAATTAGTTGGGGTGGCCGTATCACCGATCCAGCTTTTGCTACCACTAGAGAGGCGATGAATGACGGAGATATTGTCCTATGTGAGAATCTTAGGCAAGATACACGAGAGGAAAGTAATGAACAATCGCTAGTCGAAGAAATAGCTAAGTACGCCTCTATCTACGTAAATGATGCTTTTGCCGAAGCTCATCGTGATCATGCTTCTACCCTTGGCTTGGCACAAGTTTTGCCAGCTTATGCTGGCATTACTTTGGCGGAGGAAGTGATAGAACTAATGAAGGTAATGCAGCCACAAAGCCCCTCGCTCTTCTTACTTGGTGGCGCTAAGTTTGAAACTAAGATGCCCCTGGTGGAGAAATATCTTAATCTCTATGATCATGTCTTTGTCGGAGGAGCACTTGCTAATGATGTGTTAAAGGCTAGGGGGTATGAAGTCGGCACTTCTCTGGTGTCAGATGTTTCTCTAGCAAAAGCACCATTTCTATGGAGTGAGAAGCTACTTTTACCACTTGATGTAATTGTTGACGGTCCATATGGAGTAGCGACCAAGCTGTTAGATCAAGTTGCTAAAGAAGAGAAGATTTTGGACGTCGGTCCAGAAACAGTGTTGATGCTAGAGAGTTATATTTTGAAGTCTAAAACAATTTTGTGGAATGGACCATTCGGGAATTATGAGCAGGGATTTGTTGAGGGAACGGAAGCAGTGGCTGAGATGATAGCTAAAGCAACCGGTTTTTCCGTGTTGGGTGGAGGAGATACAGTAGCATCGGTGGAGAAGCTTGGGCTTAACAAAAAGTTTGGCTTTATTTCGATTGGCGGTGGTTCGATGTTGACTTTGCTTGAGTATGGTACGACACCAGTGCTACAAGCACTGTGCAAATAAATCTGTTAAAATACAAAAGCTGTGGAGGCTTAGCCTCCACAGCTTTTGTATTATTATTTAATTAATAATAACTTCTCACGAACAGCACTAGCTGTTATTTTAAGTTCTTCGTCTTTTGCTTCTATTCTTGGATTTAAAACTAAGTCAGTGTTTCGGCAAGGGTAGAGCCGGACGTGGACATGTGGTACTTCAAAGCCTTCTATAACCACACAGGTCCGCAGGGTGCTGTAGACCAGATCAAGTGCCTGCGCAATTTTCTTAGTGGTGTCCATTAATGCGTCGTATTCTTTGGTGGTTAAATCAAAAACGTAAGCCACTGGTCGTTTATTTATCACTAACAATTGTCCCAACATAGATGGGAATTTGTCAGGGATAACAATTGTTTGTTCATCCTCATAAATAATCTCAGCCGGAATTTCGCGGTCAATAATTTTAGAAAAAATAGTTTTCATATAATTCTAGTATACTCCCAGATTAGCTGTTTGTGGTAGGATAGGAAAATATGCCTCACTTTGAGCACCGACCACTTATGCCAGAAGAAGTTGCGTTTAATTTGGCTGAATATGACACTTGGTTAAGAAGGTTATTGTTTAATCGGGGGGTGACTAACAAAGTTGAAGCCGAAGTTTTCCTGGCACCTTCTTATGATCAGCACCTGCACGACCCTTTTTTATTGCATGATATGGAAAAAGCGGTGGAACGAGTTTTGCGGGCAATAGCTAGCGACAAAAAAATTGTTATCTATAGTGATTATGATTGTGATGGTATACCGGGAGCGGTGGTGCTACACGATTTTTTTGTCGCAATTGGCTTTAATAATTTTTATAACTACATACCACACCGACATTACGATGGTTTTGGTCTTAGTTCTAAAGCGGTTAAAAGATTAAAGGACGAGAAAAATCCAGATTTAATTATTACCATTGATTGTGGTACTACAGATTTTGAAGCCGTTGCTTTAGCGAGTGAACTCGGTATAGATGTCATCATTACTGATCATCACGAACCCAAGGCCACGCTACCGCAAGCGGTCGCTATAGTGAATCCTAAAGTAGGTCATACTTATCCTTTTACTGGTCTTTGCGGGGCAGCGGTCATTTTTAAGCTAACCCAAGCTTTGATTGTTCGGGGTAATTTTAACCTATCATCCGGCTTAGAAAAGTGGTGGCTCGATATGGTTGGAATCGCGACGATTGCCGATATGGTGCCGTTGTGTGATGAAAATCGTGTTTTTGCGCACTATGGGCTTAAGGTGTTGCGTAAGTCACGTCGTCCAGGTCTTAAGCTTCTACTGCTTAAACAGAAGGCCAGTCAACAACATCTAACGGAAGATGATATTGGTTTTATGATTGGTCCACGAATTAACGCTGCTTCGCGTATGGATACTCCGGAAGACGCTTTTTTAATGCTGGCGACCAAAGATGATACGGAGGCTGTTAAGCGAGTAGATTATCTTGAAGATCTAAACCTAGAAAGAAAATCGGCTGTGGCTCAAATTACCAAAGAGTTACATAAACGACTTGAATTAGTTGATGAGTTACCACCAATCTTTGTCATGGGTAATCCAAATTGGCGACCATCGCTCGTTGGTTTGGCCGCTAATAAATTAGCTGAAGAACACAACCGCCCGGCTTTTCTTTGGGGTCGCGATGGTAATGGCCTTATTAAAGGCTCGTGTCGCTCAGGTAGTGAAATCAGTGTGATCAAAATCATGGAAGTAGCTCCGGAACTCTTTATTGAATTTGGTGGTCATCATATGTCGGGTGGTTTCTCAATTAGGGAAGAAAAGATTCATACTTTCACGGAAGGTTTGACCAAAGCTTTTGTGTCTTTGGGTGCTACAGCACAGGTAGTTGAACCACTTTTGGTGGATATAGAATTAGGGCTAGATGATTTTTCGTCGTCACTACTACGAGCCCAAAGATTGTGTGGACCCTTTGGGGCCGGTAATCACAAGCCACTTTATTTAATTAAAAATGTCACTCCAAAGGAAGTCTTGGTCTTTGGTAAAGGGAAAGAGCATACTAAGTTAACTTTTAATACTAGTGGGATTGTAAAGGAAGCCATTGCTTTTTTCCGGACCCCAGAACAGTTCAAAGTCACACCAACAATTGATGGTATTTTTTCATTGTTAGTCCACTTGGAAGAAAGTTTTTTTATGAATCGTTCGCAGACTCGTCTGCGTATAATTGAAATATTTCGCTAGCAATAACCGATTGGTAATACTTATGAAATGAAGAAGACTGATGTTACAATGGCTTAATATGGAAAAAATCATTGCTTATACTGATGGTGGTGCACGTGGTAACCCGGGCCCGGCAGGGGTTGGTGTCTATATTGTAACTCCGTCAGGTGAAGTAGTCCGGGAAGTAAAAAAGGCGATTGGTGATAATACCAACAATTTCGCTGAGTACCATGGTGTTTTACTGGCGCTTCAGACTTTAAAACAAATCTATAGTACCAAAACTAAGGCGATGCAGTTTGAGATTCGTCTTGATAGTGAATTGGTAAAAAAACAGCTTAATGCAGAGTACCAAATAAAGGAAGTTACCCTCGTTCCAATATTTATTGAGATTCACAATCTGCGTGTCTCGGCTTTTCCTAATCTTACTCTGACTCATGTTCGTCGTGAACTAAATAAAGAAGCGGATAGGCTTGTAAACGAAGCCATCGACGGTAAATAAAATACAATAAAAGTGGAGGAGTTAAAAATCCATGACTAGCACTCATTATTACTTGGTGGTAATCTCTTTCATTTTTGGTATTTTTGGAGCCACTATTTTTTCAATTCCTCAAGCCACCTTAGTGTGGCTCATGGGTGGAGCCTTAATCTTTGCCATTTTATGGCGAAGATTTAATCATGTAAATAACAAAATCTATTATCTAGAGGCGGGGCTCATCCTCGCCTTTTTTGTGCTTGGTGCAGTTCGACTTAATATTACTTTAGACTCTTTCGGACAGTCAGAGTTGGCCAAGTTTATTGGTCAGGAAATAGTTGTAAGTGGAGTAGTAGTATGCGAGCCAGAAGTGCGTGAAAAAGTGAAATATCTATACGTTCAAGCAGAAGACGATTTACTTTTGGTTTCAACCGACCGCTACACTAAGGTAGCTTATGGCGACGTTGTTACCGTCTTTGGTCAATTAACCAAGCCTGAGGAATTCATTACTGACTTTAGCCGCACTTTTGATTATCCAGGGTACCTACTCGCTAAGGGTGTGGAGTACCGGATGACTCTGGCCAGTATAGTGGTCGAAGGTAAAGACGCTGGCAATTTTTTTATTGCTCAGTTATTAAATTTTAAATCGGTTTTTCTAGAAAATATTAGTACCGTGATACCGGAGCCGGCTTCGGGACTCGGTTCTGGTTTGTTGCTTGGAGTCAAACAAGCTCTAGGTGAAAAGTTAGAGCTGGCTTTTCGGGAGACCGGCATTATCCATATCGTGGTCCTATCTGGCTACAACGTCATGTTGGTAGTTATTTTTATAATGTACATACTCGGTTACTTTCTTCCTCTCTGGCCACGCATCATAGTGGGAATTTTAGCCATTATAGTTTTTGCGTTGTTAGTTGGTTTATCGGCTACGGTTGTGCGGGCTTGTCTCATGGCTTCTCTAGTCTTGGTGGTGCAGGTTTTTGGTCGGACCTATATAGTTTTGCGCGGGCTAATGCTCGCCGGGGTGATAATGTTGCTTTTGAATCCTTTATTATTAATTTACGATGTTGGTTTTCAACTTTCATTTCTGGCTACGTTGGGATTAATTTTGCTTTCTCCACGGGTTGAACAATGGTTCAAAATTGTCCCTGGTAAGCTCGGTGTGCGTAGTTTTTTGGTGGCTACTATCTCAACCCAGATAGCTGTATTACCATTACTGCTGTATCAGATTGGACAGTTTTCGGTCGTAGCGGTCGTGGTCAATGTGCTAGTTTTGCCGATGGTGCCAGTGGCGATGATACTTACTTTTATAACGGGTCTAGCGGTCTTTATGTCGCCGTTTTTAGCTAGCTTAATTGCCGTCCCTACTTTCTTCTCGCTTAGTTATATCAATCAACTCGCGCTCTGGTTTGCTGAGTTACCCTTTGCTTCATTTGTGGTTCCGGCTTTCCCTTTTTATTTTGTTCCAATCGCTTACGCTATTATGGGCTATTTGCTCTATCGCTCCTATCAACCAAACTGCGCCGGCGGATATAGTGAAATGGCTGAATCAATCATTAAATCTACTTTGGCTAAAGAGAAAAAATTCGACTTAGAATTAAAGGACTGGATAATTGAAGAAGAACCAGAGAAACTGACAAGAGTAAAAGACTCTGATAAATCATGTAGTGATCTACCAGAGTCCGATACGCCAATTTTCTTCCGGTAGCTTTAAATTTGTATAAAACAAGGCTGGCACACGCATTTTTTGATTGTGTAGGAGAATGATTTTAACTACCTAACTTGAGTTACTGCCACGACAATACCAAAGGTGAAGACCACGGGTTAGTAGCTAGGTGATTTAAAGATCTCGTAGTTTTAATTGATTCGCTTTGCAATTACCTCCCAATTTAAGTTAGTTAAGAAAGCATCGATATATTTTCCTTTATCGGCTGGCAAATAGTCACGCATATAGGAATGTTCCCACATATCAAGGGCTAGTACGAGATCAAGCCCGGGCAGTTGCCCCAAGTGTTGTTCATCGACCCAGGTGGCGACCAGGCGCTTAGCATCGGTGTCGATATAGAGCATGGCCCAGCCTACCCCGCGCGTCATGGCGATAGTCCGGAAGTGAGTAGTAAAGGCTTCAAGCGAACCGAAGTCTTTATTTATAGCTTCGTGCAAAGCACCCGAGGGCAAGGGCTTGCTTCCACCCTCAAACTGCTCAAAGTAGGCTTCGTGGTTTTTCATCCCACCAAACTCAAACCCTAGTCGGCGTTGCATCTCAGCAATCGCATAGCCATTGGCTTCCGCCTCATACTTGTAAGCCGCAATCCGCTCATGAATCAAGTTCACGTGCTTCACGTAGCCAGCGTATAAGCCAAGGTGTAAATCAATACTTTCCTTGGATATCCCAGCTAATTCTGGGATATTAAATGTTTTTGGGGTGTAGAGCATAATAATTAAATTAAACTAAGATAATGCTTAGTATAACAAATAAAATGCTTTCCCTATGTAAATTTATATAAATATTTTTGTGCTAATATACAAATATTATGTTTGAACAATCTCTACAAGAAATTGGTTTATCAGAGAAAGAGGCGCGCATTTATTTGGCTCTACTGCAAGTAGATAGAAATACTGTACAAGAATTGGCCAATTGGACACTACGTTGATCGACCTCAGCTTTGAGGTAACGGACGCTGGTGTGGAGATAACTATTGAGAAATCCAAGACGTACTTTGGCTTTGCTCTGGCGGACAGCATGTTCGCCGGCAACATCACCATAAAACGGGTGAGCCTTTCGGTGGAGGAGGTGGCTTCGGCTACCTTTCTCTTCGCCGAGTACCGCGTGAGTGATCGGGTGCTCGTGCCGAGGGGGTTTGAAACTGACCTCCGGCACATCAACCAGGGTTGAGCCAGAGAAAGGAGACTCCTTGCGCTGGCTCCACGCAAAGGTTTGCACCTCTTGGTGGGTATAGGAGCATTTTCGTGAGAATTCCTATGGCGGGAGTTTGCACAAATTTGCCGTTTGACTCACGAAACGAGTCACTTTCGTAAAGTGTGTACTTTACCTGATGAGTCGGAAACGACGAAAAAGCTTTAAAATCAATCAATCCGTTTTTCTCCCAGGGGTTTATTTATAGTATAATTACAGGATGATAAATAATTCTTGGTTCCCAAAGATTTTGCTGGTGGCCTATATGGTGGTGTTTAGTATTTTAGCTATTAGTCCTTTTAGTCGTGATGTTTGGTTGGCCGAAAATTTACCGATTGTTTTGATTGTCCTTTATTTAATATTTTTGTATTGGCGCGGAGTACAGTTTTCTAACACCAGCTACGCCCTGATGTCAGTCTTAATTTTTATGCATACGGTAGGCGGGCATTTTACTTTTGAACGTGTGCCTTTCGATTGGTTTAATGACTTCTTTGGTTTTGAACGCAATATGTATGACCGAGTCGCTCACTTCTCAGTTGGGTTTTACGCTTACCCGATTGCTGAGTATTTGAGCGTTCGCAAATTAGCTAATACTAAGTGGCTCATATATCTCACACCGCTTTTCTTTATTATTTCCATTGCGGCTGTTTATGAAATGATTGAGTGGTGGTTTGCTGCTACCTATGGTGGCGAGGCTGGTGCTGCTTTCCTTGGTTCCCAGGGAGATATTTGGGATGCGCAAAAAGATATGCTGATGGATACCTTGGGTGGGATTAGTGCTCTGTTATCGTTTTTCTTTTTATCGTTATGGCAAAGTATTAGTGGGGTGGTAAAAAGGGAATAAGTTTCTAGTAGAATTAAATGGATAAAGTTATCCGTCTACGATTGGCGCTACTAACTGTACTGTCTTTGGTGGTGCTATTAGCTTTTTTGCCAGCTATTTCTGGTAGCCAACTTGGGGCGGTCTTTGGTAGTAGAGCTGGCGATAGTCTACTCACGGTGGCGTTCTTGGACGTGGGGCAAGGGGATGCAATTTATATTGAAACTCCAGACGGAGTACAAATGCTCATTGACGGTGGACCAGATAGTTCTATTTTGCGCGAGCTAGGTCGAGAAATGCCTTTTTGGGACCGGACAATTGATGTGATACTAGCCACTCATCCAGATAAGGATCATATTGGTGGTTTGGTTGATGTACTAACACGGTATGAAGTAGCTAATATTATCAGGACCGAAAACGATAGTGATACGGCCGTCTCTTCGGCTTTTATATTTTCCACTGAGGAAGAGCAGTCAACTTTACATATTGCTAAAGCGGGGGAGGTAATAAGGTTGGGTGCTTCCACCACCCTAACTATCTATTCACCAGCCAGTGATACCAGTAACTGGGAAAGTAATACATCTTCTATCGTAGGCCAGCTCAAATATGGCGAGATTGAATTTATGTTAACCGGGGATGCGCCAATTGGGATCGAGGATTATTTAGCCAAGACTTATGGCCAGAGTCTTCAAAGCGAAGTACTGAAGCTCGGACATCATGGGTCTAAGACTTCGACTGGGGAAGCTTTCTTGGCAGCGGTGGCGCCGGAACTAGCGGTGGTCTCGGCTAGTATAGATAATCGCTATGGCCACCCGCACGCAGAAGTGATAGATAGGGTAGAAAGTAGAGGGATAGAAGTTTTAAGTACCGCAAAGCTAGGGGCAATTATACTTAAAAGTGATGGAGAAAGGGTATGGACTGAGTAAATACAGCTACAAAATAGTACGGTTAACCGTACTATTTTGTAGCTTAATAATTTTGGAGTTTATTTACTTTTAATTGGCTGTGTTCGAGGGTAGGGGACAAAGCAAAAGCCGGCGGTCCCTAGGGACCGCCGGCTTTTGCTTTTTAGCTTTAGATTAAGGCTGCTTTCTTTAGAGTCTTGTAGGCTCCGTTCTTGGCGATTGTGCGGAGTCCTTTGGTTGAGACCTTGACTGAGACACTTTTACCTAGTTCTGGAACGTAGATACGTTTCTTTTGTAAGTTTGGTGAACGCTTAACGTTACCACAAGGGTTAAACTGTGTCGCACGAGTGCGGTTACTGTAGCGTCCACCTACTTGGACGCCCTTACCTGTAATTTCACATTTATTTGCCATATTGATGTTTTAAGTCACGCTATACTAGCATGAGCGCTTGATATTGCAAGCTTTAGATAAAAGGCAAACCCCGCCACCAACGAAGTTGTCGTTGGTGGGGCGGGGTTATGAGGATAGTGGCGTAAATGAATCACCCAGGCTATTGATTTCTGCGAGGTAAGACTTTTCTTGCACACTGGCAACTTTTATAGTCGCCTTTAATAGTGCTTGGTACCGGCTGTTTCGTGTTGGACGGTAAGCTATCTTCAGGTCGGTTGGGGCCAGCCAGTACTGCACAGCAGTGCAATAACTTGGTCTGAGAGATGGGTCGGCCTTAAGTACTGACAACAGGGGCGCTTGTACGGCCAGGTACATTTCTTGATGGGTAGGCATCGCTTTGTCTCCGGTTGATTAATCCAAAACCTAAAGTAATACAAATATTATTATTTAGTAATTATCTCTCGCCAAAAAATACCAGGCAGGTTAATATATGAGCTATATGGATGATATGAAGATAATAATGATTGTTGCTTTGGTTCTATCGGTAGTGATTCATGAAATGGCCCATGGCTACGCGGCTAATTGGTTGGGCGACCCTACCGCGCGCTTGCAGGGGCGTTTGTCAGCTAATCCGCTAGTGCATATCGACCCGTTCATGTCGGTTATTTTGCCAGGACTACTAATTATGACTGGCTCGCCCTTTCTCTTTGGGGCGGCTAAGCCAGTACCTTATAACCCATACAACTTCACAAACCAAAAGTGGGGGGAAGCGATTGTGGCGGTGGCTGGTCCGGCTATAAACTTAGTCGTTGCTCTTATTTTTGCAGTCTTAGTCCGGTTGTCTGATTTTCTTTCCTTACCAGAGACATTTATTGTGATAGCGGTTCAAATTGTTATCCTTAATATTTTCTTAGCCTTTTTCAACTTAGTACCGATACCACCTCTAGATGGTTCTAAAATATTACCTCGATTATTGCCTTATTCATTGGCTATGAAATACGAAAAATTCCGCATCATGCTAGAGCGTAATGTTGCCCTGTCATTTGTTCTAGTAATTCTTGCTTTCATGCTCATCTTAGGTACTCCCTTACAGGTGTTAACAGAAGCCACCGCCTCTATTTTGCTTGGCTTTTAGAGTTGTAAAATAGTTGAAAAAAGCTATTTGTAATTAAGCAAAGTCACGAGCAGTGAAACTGCGACTAAGCTTTGCTTATACAGGCGCTTAGCATATTTCGACCTTCGGGGGAGAAATAGGCTAAAGCGAGCTGTAAGGTATTACAAAGATTGACCCTAAAGTTGCATTAATCTCTATTTATAGTACAGTAACCAAGCTAATTTATGGCAACAATACAACAATTAACAAAAAGGAAGCGAACTAGCCCAGCTCGGAAGAGTAAGACGGGGGCTTTGCATTCTGGATTTAACAAAATCGAGAATCATCCCAACTATTACAGTTCTCCATTCAAGCGTGGCGTTTGTACTCGCGTAACCACTAAGACCCCTCGTAAGCCGAACTCAGCGATTCGAAAGATTGCTCGTGTACGCTTAAGCAACGGTCAAGAAATTACTGCGTATATCCCTGGTATCAAACATAATCTCCAGGAACACTCAGTGGTATTAGTTCGTGGTGGACGTGTAAAGGACATTGGTGTTCAGTACACTATCGTTCGAGGTAAGTACGATGCAACTGGAGTGGCCGAACGACGAATGGGTCGGTCTCGCTACGGAGCGAAGAAACCAAAAGCTAAATAATTTTAGTTAAAACAAATTAATAGTCTATATTCGCTACAGATAATGGAAGCGATTCAAGCCCAAGGCTTCGGAATCAATTTATGCGAAGAATGAAGAATGTCATAACACTCCTCATTTCTAATGCTGTAGTTGAAGCAGTTAAGAACTAATTATAAATATGAGACGTCCAATTAAGAAACGACCAGTCGTTTCACCAGACGTAGTCTACAAATCAGTAGACGTCGAACGCCTTATCAACTACATTATGCTTCGTGGTCAAAAAGAGACTGCGCGCAAGATTGTTTATGCGGCGTTTGAAGAAATTAAAAATGCTAAGGAGGCCCAAGATCCACTTGAAGTGTTTAATACCGCCGTGCGAAATGCTGGCCCGATGATGGAAGTTCGCTCACGTCGTGTGGGAGGAGCTAATTACCAGGTACCGCGCGAAGTTCGACCAGAACGACGCATGGCTCTAGCTTTACGCTGGATTATTATTGGAGCACGCAAGCAAAAAGGTGTGCCAATGCACAAAGCATTAGCCGCTGAACTTAAGCTAGCTGCTAAGGAAGAAGGAGCTGCCGTGAAGAAGAAAGAAGATACACACAAGATGGCTGAGGCTAACCGAGCTTTCGCACACTTCGCCTGGTAAAGTAAGTAAAGGAGCGTAGTTACTATTGCGAACTTTCTCAAAAACATGCTCCTTACCAGGGCATTTTTTGAAGCTCACCACTTAGTTACTAATATAATTATTTGTGTTCACTTAAAAAGTTTTCGACTTTTCGTCTTATTTCGTTTAGAAAATTTCAGCTACTTAGTAAGATTGAATCCTGGGGTTTATCTTTATAAAAAAGATAAACCCCGCGCTTGATGCGCGGGGTTGAGTTGATGGTCGGTCAGCGTCTAGCTGTGGGCGTCGGACACGTGGCAGGGTAACGGCCCCGGCTCGTTTGGCAACTGTCTCGGAATGATGTATAGGACCTGACGCATTCCGTCCATTCTGTCGGTCAAGAACAAGATTTCGTTAATTGACATGACTTGTTTCGCCTGCTTGGCCTGTTGAAGCTTGGACTCAAGGTTTTGTTGTTCAAACATCAACATCTCTTGGCAACGATGCCAGACCAGGTCTTTCACCTGTTTTGTTTGACGTTGCAAGAAACTTCGACTGACGGTGTATTCACTATCGGTCCCAATTTCAAAGATAACGCTATCTATAAGAAGTTCCACCAGTGCCGGTTTGATGTCACTCGGACTCAATTCAAAAGCCTTGGCCATCATTGGCTTAAGCAAGTCGAGCAGCTGTGTTTGTTGCTCGTGTACTCCAATCATTTCCGTTAGGTTGTCCTTGGTTTTTTTCATGTCGCTGAAGTTCAGTAACATGAGCAAAATGACAATGGCCAAAAAGGAAAGAATGAACCAGCCAAGGCTGATGAAAATGTCCAATACGGGTTTGCCATCTGACCGGAAAATCAGATAGGCGCTGACCCAAATAAGACCGCAAACAAACAATACGACGCCACCTCGGCGTAGAAGAAGATGCCAACCGAGGTCTTCGGCGTGCTTCTCCAATCGTTGATTGGTGTGGTTATTCACTAACGTCTCCTAGAAGGTGAGGGGTTGTGGAAGATCTGATGATCTATTGAGTAAATTACAATAGTTTAGGATTTAGTCAATGTTTTTACAATTAACGGGAAATTTAAATTTAAAACTATCCCGAGGAGGAGATACATCTAGTTTAAGTGACTGGTATACTAAAGCTATGGAAAAACTACCCAAGAAAGAGAAAGTTGCTAAGCAAGAAAAAATGTCATTGGTGGAGCAACAGCGACAGGAAGCTTTTACGGCTGTCTTGGATAAATTAGCTGAACGTTTCCCAAGTGAACTCAAGAAAAGTTTTGAATCACACGGCAAGAAGTATGCGCTCACTAGCCCTGAAGATTGTATGGTTGCGTTTGCTCAACAAAATCGCGAGGTGGTCGAGAGTCTTTATTCAGAAATAAAAGACCAATACGATTACCGCTCCGAACAAGCTATTGCTAAACTCTTTGCTTTGTTTATGGCTTATGAAAAAACCGTCGCTCTTTATGCTGAGCTGCGAAGTTATTATCCGACTGTGGCTGCTAGGGTTGAGGTGCAGTTGCCACCGCTTTCTCATATAGCCATTCATGGTATGAATACGTGGGATGAGATAAATAAATAATATTAGTGGCCTAGTACTGTTAAGTATGTCTTCTTTTGATTTTGATGCTGAAATTGTGGCGCATTTGGCGGTTGTGCGCTCGCTTCAGAAACCTTCCGGTGTTTTCACTGCTTCAGCTCATAATGTATTCACCGGTTATGATAAGGCTTGGCTACGTGACATTTACTTTATGACGCTTGGTTTTTTAGAGACAGGCGAATTGGAGACTGTACAAAAAGCAGCGAAAGCTTTACTGACTGTTTTTGTGAAACATAAAGATAAGATTAATTGGGCGATAGCTAATAAACCACACGAAACTTGGCAATATATTCACGCCCGCTTTCATCCAGAAACCTTTGAGGAGTATTGGGAAGAATGGGGTAATAGTCAAAATGATGCTGTGGGAGAAGTATTAAATATTTTAGTCGAGTTAGAGCTTAGAGGTGCTAGTGTCATAGATACACCAGAAGAACGAGAAATGCTACAAAGTATTATTGATTATTTGATAGCTTTGGAATATTGGCATGATCCCGATAACGGTATTTGGGAAGAGAACATGGAAGTTCATGCTTCTTCAGTCGGCTCATGTGTAGCATCGTTAAAGAAAGCACAACTTTTACCATGGCTTAAGGTAGCAACTGATGCGATAGTACTAGGTGAATCAGCGTTACATGAACTCTTGCCTCGCGAATCAAGAAATAAATTTGCCGATCTCGCTTTACTATCCCTTATCTACCCGTTTGCAGTAACGACTGAAGAAGAGACGATGGAGATTTTGCATAATGTTGAGTATCACCTGACGCGCGATAAGGGCGTGATTCGTTATAAACTAGATCGGTACTATAATAATAATGAAGATGGCTATAGTGAAGAAGCCGAGTGGTGTTTTGGTCTATCTTGGCTGGCAATTATTTACGCTGAAAGAGGTGAAAAAGAGAAAGCTTACTACTATTTACGTCGAGCCAAAGCTACCGTGACACCAGCTGGTTTGGTGCCCGAACTATATTATTCCCATACCGGTAGACCAAATGACAACACACCACTTGGGTGGGCCGAGAGTATGTATGTAGTAGCACTGAAGAAAGTACAAGATTTAGGGTAAGGTAGAGTAAAACCCTAGTCCGACAAAATTTGATTTTGTCGGACTAGGGTTTTATGGTATCAATACCATATTAAACAAATTTATGTCACAACAACCAGTTATTTGTTTTTATCACAAGCATTGTGTGGACGGTACGGCCTCAGCGGGGGTGGTATTGAAAAAGTACCCGCACGCACAAACTTTTCCGCTCGGCTTTGATACCATTAATGAAGATTTAGCTAAAGCGCTACCATACATTACCCGGGATAGTCTTATTGTCTATGTCGATAATGCAATGAACTTAGAACAAATAGCAATCCTGGGTAATGAGGTACTGGTAATTGACCATCATATTTCTGAGCGAGCTCGGGTAGAAGAAATAGCTAGAAACAATAAGAGGGTTACTTTTATTTTTGATTTAGAACAATCAGGTGCGACTTTGACTTGGCAGTATTTTTTTTCATCCGAAAAAATGCCACTTCTTTTATCTTATATCCGCGATATTGATATTTGGCGAAATGAATTATTACCAGAATCCACCTACGTTCATTTATTTTTATCTAGCTACCGCGATAAGCCGAAAGAAATAGAAGCCTTACTGTCTAGTGATTTAGGTGATTGTCTAGCGACTGGGAAAGTCTTGGCTGAATATGTCGAAAGAGAAGTGGTAAAATATACCGAACTCAAGCCGATTACGATTAAAGTTTCAGATTGGAAGGTGCCAGCTTACAATGTCACTGGCCACCAGTCAAAGGTTGGACACCTACTTTCTTTGGAGTTAAATGAGGCTGTTATTATGTATACTATTTCTGGTGATAGTATACGCTGCTCCATTCGTTCCATAGCTGGTCAATCACCGACTGCTTTAGAGGTGGCAAAAGTATTGGGTGGCGGCGGTCACGAACATTCATCTGGAGCTGGAGTTGATAGAAACTACTTCCTTTCATTAGTCATTGACTAGCTTTGCTATAATATAGCCATGTTAAACAAAATATTGTATGTGTTTTTGGTTATTGCAGTTATCACTGGGATAGCCCGTCTATTTATTAATAATTCAACTAGTGTTCCAGTAGAAGAAGTAGCTTGTACGATGGACGCTATGCGTTGTCTGGATGGTTCTTATGTTGGTAGGACGGGAGAGAAGTGTGAGTTTGTTTGTCCAAAGTTACCTACCGTAGCGCCAGAAATACAAGTTAGTATTGATGATAGGGCGGATCTAATAATGCTCAATAGTCCAGTGCCGGGTGGAATAGTTGAAAGTGGAGATATTATTTCTGGGCAAGCTCGCGGACAGTGGTTCTTTGAAGGTAGTTTTCCAGTAGTATTAACTAACTGGGACGGACTCATTATTGCTGAAGGGGTAATAGCTGCAAAGGGGGAGTGGATGACAACTGAATTTGTTCCATTTTCAGTTACTTTAAATTTTGTTAATCCATACTCTGAAGGTAGTCCAGACTTTATGAAATCAGGTAGTATAATATTGCAGAAAGATAATCCGTCTGGACTACCAGAGCATGATGACGCACTAGAAATCCCAATTCGTTTTGCCAAATAACGTGGTTGTTTGTTACAATTAGGGCACGATATATTAGTCGATAAGTAATACATTTATGGCCAAAGGAACCGATATGCGTAAAGAAAAAAAGAAGCCAAAGAAGGATAAGACAGAACTGAAGTAGTCATAAAAACAGCCTATCCCTTTAAGGGATAGGCTGTTTTTATGCTTGCGAATAAGAAAATATTGGAACATAATTTTAGCTATGGATTTTATAAAAGACCACATTGCATACTTAAAAGATAATCCAAAAGGTTATTGGTTTAAGCGGAAGTTATATGGTTGGGGTTGGACTCCGGTACGAGTCGAAGGTTGGATAACTATAATCTTATATATTGCTGGGGTTATATATTTTGCCGTTAAAGCAGATAATATAACACCAAACACTTTACCGAGTCGTGAATATATTGTGCCGATCATTGTTCTCACCATCATTCTTTTATTCATTTGCTACGTGAAAGGAGAGAAACCAAAATGGCAATGGGGGACTACCAAAAGAAAATAATAAAAGGTGATAAATAAGATTACAAACACACAAAGGGCTTTCCTTATATATACTAAGGAAAGCCCTTGTATTAATGAGTCAAATTACCTCTTACATCTCAGTTAAAAATAGTGTATGTTACTGTCCTATGTCACGTAGTGATGGAATAATTGTTTTTAAAGATGTCTCGTACGAGTACGATGCTACCAGACCAATTTTAAAAGAGGCTAGTTTTGTAGTGCGTCGTGGAGCCAAAATTACTTTAATGGGACAAAATGGCGCAGGTAAAAGTACTATCTTTTCACTCATTACTCGTGATCGTTACCCTGATGAAGGTGATATTAATATTGAACCAAAAACCACTATAGCTATTTCGAGGCAAATTATTCCCCGAGCTGAACTGGAGCTTTCTATCAGGGCTTTTTTTGAGCAGTGCTTTCCAGAGAAAGTTTATGATATTGATCCAAAGATTGATGAAGTATTAGAAGTGGTAAATCTTACACCAACGGAAAAGCAACGGGAGACATTCAAGGACAGAATTATTGGCAGTTTTTCTGGTGGACAGCAGGCTCGTTTACTTTTGGCCCAGGCGTTAATTCAGAATCCTGACGTTTTGCTTTTAGACGAGCCGACTAACAATCTTGACGTTGCTGGTATTGCTCACTTAACTACTTTTCTTAAGGAATACTCTAAGACGGTGTTGGTTATTTCTCATGATGCTGATTTTTTAAATTCTTTTACCCACGGTGTTTTGTATTTAAACACTCAGAAAAGACAAGTAGAACAATATAATGGAAACTATCATACGGTAGTAAAAGACATAACAGCGCAAGTAGAAAAAGAGCAACGTGAAAACGCTCGCTTATCTAAAGAGATTCAAGCTAATAAAGAAAAGATTAACTATTTTGCTAGTAAGGGTGGAAAGATGCGCCTTGTGGCTAAACGAATGCGTGATGAGGTGGAAGAAGCTGAAGAAAATAAAGTGGATGTTCGACGCGAGGACAAGACTATCCGTCCATTCACCATTACGCCTCATGATGATGTTCCACTAGAAGTAGTCCGCCTGTCTTCTGTCACAGTAATAAAAAACCACGACCCTAAAGAAATCTCATGTGAGGTGGTGCTTAAGCGTGGCCAACATTTACAAATAATAGGCCCAAATGGCATTGGTAAAACTACTCTGCTAGAGAAACTAGCCTCCGGTCACGCTAAGGGTGAACACGTTACACTAGGAGTAGCAATCGGTTATTATCGTCAAGACTTTTCCAACTTACAATTTGATAAAACCGTTTTTGAAACGTTGATGGATTCAATGGAACGTAAGGTGGAAGAAGAGATGCGCGGAATTGCCGCCGGCTTCTTACTTTTTGGTGACGTAATGAAAACAAAAGTTGGTAATCTATCAGAAGGTCAGAAGGGTTTGGTGGCTTTTGCTAAATTGACGATGGAAAAACCGGGACTGCTAATTCTTGATGAACCGACAAACCATATAAATTTCCGTCACATCCCAATTATTGCTAGTGCCCTTCATGAGTACAAAGGAGCGATGATTTTGGTTTCGCATGTGCCAGAATTCGTTTCCCAAATCCGCGTCGATGAGATACTTGATTTAGCTAAGCTTAAATGAAGTAAGCTAACGAACGGTAGCGAATATAATTTTAATTAGTCATGACTTGCTCTTTCCTTGGGCAAGTCGCTGAAGCTGGAGTCCTAAAACTTACAACAAAATCTCCAACCTGACGGTTGTTGTTTTGCTTTCAATCACTCGCTAAAAGATTAATCGCTTCTTCAATTTTTCCGGCACGGTCTTTCCTGGGGAGACTTTCACAACGGTTTATATGACCTATTATGTATTGCTCACTAGCGCGCTACGAGCGGCTTTTATTTGGGTGATGAACTCTTTGCAGTTCTCAGTGTCAGACTCTGCCAGTAGATGACGTAGGGCATGAATTTGTCCCTCGGCTCGATTCAGTCTATTTATTATATTTTTTTGTAGTTCTTTATCCATACGTATATTATGCGTTTTGCTCAAAATGGTGCAATACGGTGCACTTTACAATATACCCCCATAGGGTATATTGTAAACTCACAAATATAATGTTAGTAAAGTATTACAATTGAGGTAATACCAGCCACAATTTAGCAAATTTGCAAAGTCCGAAGTAACCCTTTTAGGGTATGGGGTACTTGCGGTATATTATGGTCCGTTCTGTAGAAGTTAATTAAAATATATATATGTTTGAATTGAAAGTTAGAGGACAAGTTGAGAAAGTTTTATTAAAGGATATCTTGGTACTCAGGCAAGCTTTTGTGTTAGCTAGCGTATTAATTATTATTGGTACGATATTAGGAATAAATATCCACCCTTACTTTTTTGTGTTACCTCTTATTGTGAGTGGCGGTTTGATGTTTTCCGGGTTGGTTGGCTGGTGCCCTATGTCAGTGATCTTGAGTAAGTTGCCTTGCAATAAATAGTATTAAATAACAAAACTAGACAGCCAGGCCGAATTGGTCTTTGTTATTGCTTAATCATCATAAGTCCTGTAACGTTTTAGCTATTATGTACCATTTATAAGTGAGTGGCATCATGGAGTTTAAACGCACATTAAAGACAATAATCGCTGATTTTAAGACTGGTAACACAGCCAGTTTTGAGGAGCTTTATCACCTCTTTTTGCCAGCTATATTTGCGTTTGTCTCTCATCGTACTGTTACTCGTGAGGTGGCTAAAGATGTTACCCAAGATTCGTTTATTGAGGAAGAGGGCACTGTTACTGACTACGATAATGCTACTAATGCCTCAAGTACCGGAGCGATTATTACTTTTTCTGCTAAAGCAGATGTATTTACTGATATTACGGTAGTGTAAGTAAAAGCTAATGATCAAAGGCGTATCTTTACTATCGCTACCACTACTAAGGCTGGGGTAATAGCTGAAATTGCTAGTAATTATGATTTAGAATTGAGTGCAATTGAGGTCGCCTTGGATTTTGAGATTAAAAACAGGGCCAGTCGCCCAAGTGAGCGAGGAGTGGTGTTTGTAGATTCTACTGGGGAAGAAAGAATTAGTAAGGCAGTGAATGTTCTCTTAGATGTTTTGGTGGAAGTAGATAATGAAAATGCCCGCAACGGTCTGCTAACAGCCTTGCTAGCTCAGATTGATAATGTTTCGGTTAAAGGTCGGGGTAATAGTCAGGGTAATGACTCTAAAATAGACGTGAGTACAGAAGAAAATATGGTTCGTATTGATGATGACAGAGTAGAAATTAATGACGATAGTTATCACATCAAGATTGATAAGGATGAGAAAATTAAGGCAAAGAAAGGTGGCGATTTCCGCGATAAAGTTGATAACGGATATTATTCAACGGGTACTTCTACAGCAACTACCTCAACCAAAATTAAATTAGAAGTAGAGGCTGACGTTTATACTGATATAACCGAGGTTAGGGTGGAGTTAAATGGTACTAAGTCAAACTTTGTTACAATTGCAAAGACAAAAGATACTGTGGTACAGGAGGTGGCCGTGCTTTATATGGCGGAAGAATCTTTAGTACTGGAAGTATTGGACTTTGAAATCAAAGAAGGTTCTAGTCTTGGAGATGACCCTCAAAATATTGATGACGAATACAGTGACGATGACGAAGAAGAAGTTGATAGTGACCGTAGAGAAGACAAAAAAGATGGTGAAGGAGGTAGGGGTAATGATAAAGGTGAGGATGAAGAAGATGAGAGTGATGATTAATACTTAAGCTAAATAAGAAAAACCTAGTTGTAACACTAGGTTTTTCTTATTTAGCTTTCTTAGTATTTAATAATTTAAATTGTCTCAAGTAGAATACTTAGATCAGCCAACGATACTTTCCCGTCATCATTTAAATCGCTCCGCTTTGCGTTTGAAATTAAATCACCAAGCAAAACGCTTACATCGGCAATCGACTGTTTACCATCATCGGAAAGATCAAAGTTTTTACCTAGACTACCGCCCACTATGGTTATATCTTTAGTTGTTTCTAGAGGTACAATCTCTCCCTCTGATGAAACGTTTACGATTGTATCTAATGATGTCGCCAGTACTTCATTCGTACCAAGACCATCATGACGTAGCATGCGACTATCTTTTAGTGAGATGTAGCTAACACCAGGTTGTTCTAAAAAGAAGGTGATCGTAATAAGGGGTGAACTTCCGGTAAATCCACCAGGTTTGGTAGTGCCTCCTATAAAATGTAGTGTACCCTCTCCATTTATGTACCAAGGTTTTTCTGCCCATAAGTCAGCGGCTGATTCATTGTATGAAATTTTAGCGACGGAGAGTTTGGTGGAATCAAAATTAATTACTCCGGCAAATACATTGACAGGAGTTTCAGATTCTACTCCTAGAGTTACAGTCACACTCTCTCCTTTTGTGTTAATAAGGGTTTGTGGTGTGATGGTAAATCTAGCATGTTCACCACTAGTGGTTGAAGCGACATAACCACCGAGTGAAAAAATGGCCGCAATGATACTGGCAACTAATAATTTACTAAAGTGGAATGAAAACATATTTAGTGGCACAAAAGGTGTCTCGCTACAAGTAGTATAGCATTAAGGACTTGAGCGAATGATAGTTCATTAAAATTTCTTTCCGTCGACTTTCTTTAGGATTAGGTCATCAGTATTCAAGCCCTCAAGACAATTTAGATTTATAGCTATCGTTTCACCACTTTGACCAAATGGCTGTACACCACAGATTTGGCAAAAGCGGTGGTCAATTTGTTTTTTATTAAATTGATAAGTGGTGAGTTTAGCTTCGCCGGAAAGTAGAGTAAATTGGCTTTTTGGGACAAACGCCAGTAAAAAGCCTTTGCGTTTGCAATGGCTACAGTTACAACTAAGAGCTTCCGCAAAATCACCCTCTACTTCAAACGTGACGGACCCACAGTGACAGCTACCTTTATGTGTTTTCATATGTTTATAACCATATCAAGTTTAGGGCTAGTTGCGTAATTTCGGCTTTGGTCCACATTAAGCTTTAATGTTGTTTGTCCATAAAGAAATTATTTTATTACTTACGGCCGAAGCCGGTACTGGTAACCAAGCGCAGTCTAGTTCCAGCTACACCGGAAGCCAGCACTTTTTTTACGCGGTACCAGTGCTAAAACGAAGGGTTATTATTAAGGCGGTAATTAAAAACCACCAGGCCAAAGAGTTGTTGGTGTTAGCCGACTCACTATTTAAGGGTCGTTCCCATGAGGAGAAAACAATGGGTGCCATGATTCTGACTTACCGCGAGGACGTCCGTCAGCTTTGCGATTTTTCAACCCTTGATAGTTGGCTTTCGGAGCTAGTGGGATGGGCGGAAATAGATGCTTTCTGTGGCGGTACTTTCAAAGCGGATGAGCTACTAGCAAAACTTAAACCCTGGAAGCAATTTATTTGTACGTTAGCTCATGATGCAAATATTAATAAGCGGAGAGCCGCTTTAGTATTTCTAGTACACCCTACCTCCCATACTGATGATGAGCGACTTCATGCCTTAGCTTTCAAACTCATCTTACAATTAGCGCCGGAGAAAGATATTCTGATTACCAAAGCTATCTCTTGGCTTTTGCGTAGCCAGATTGATACCAGGAAAAGCGTCGTGGCTGACTTTATAAAAACTTATGAAGGTGAATTGCCCAAAATAGCGGTACGGGAAACCAAGCATAAGCTTTTGACAGGGAAGAAGAATAAATAAATATGAGCCAAGCCAAGAAACTTAAAACTTATACGATGACCGAAAAGGTCGGTCGCTACCCGAGTGAAACCGCTACCTGGTATTTAGTGGAAATACCAAAAAAGATTGGTCAGGAAATTTACACCAATTTTGGACAATTTCATAAAGGTTTTGGTTCGTTGCCGGTCCTGGCTACTATAGGTGCAACAGCTTGGCGAACGTCTATCTTTCGCTCCAAACGTACTAATACCTACATGTTCTTTCTCAAGGTGGCTATTCGCAAAAAGGAAAATATAGAAGCTGGTGATAAGATTACTTTTAGTATCAAAATTGATTGCTAAATGTATATATATATTGTATATACTTAAATACATATGGGAACTAAAATTCAAAAATGGGGAAATAGCTTGGGGGTAAGGTTACCAAAAGTTGTTACTGATGCACAGTCACTTAAAGCGGGATCCATGGTTAAAGTTAGTTCAGATGCTCAAAAGATTGTCATTGAGATAATCAAAACACATAGTCCAAGGATTCAAGATTTGGTTGCCAATATTACAGATGATAATAAGCACGAAACAGTAGACTGGGGAATGCCCCAAGATAAAGAAATATGGTAAATAAATATATTCCAGCGGCTGGAGATATTGTTTGGATAGATTTTAACCCTACCAAAGGGCATGAACAGGCAAAACTCCGGCCAGCCCTGGTTCTTTCGCCAGACATTTACAATAAGAAGACAGGTATGGCTGTTATGTGTCCGATTACTTCACAAGTTAAATCATATCCCTTTGAGGTCTTACTCAAAAATAAGAAAATTACCGGCACTGTGCTAGTTGACCAGATCCGGTCTCTGGATTGGAAAGCAAGAGGAGTTAAGTACTGTAAAGCATCAGCTGTTGTATTGAGTGAAGTTCGTGAAAAATTATCGGCACTTATTCTTTAAGTAATTTTTATGAAACTATTATTAACATCAGCGGGCTTACGTAATGATGCGATTAAAGATGCCCTTGTATCTCTTGTCGGTAAACCACTAAGCGAGACAAAAGTATTATTCGTTACCACGGCGGCTAATACCGGCTCTGATGATAAGCGCTGGTTGGTAGAAGATATGAATCGTTTTATCGAGGCGGGAGTTGGAGTTATAGATATTTTAGATTTTGCTGGTCTACCCTTAGAGGTAATATTGCCTCATTTTGAAAGAGCCGATGTCATTTGTGTTGGTGGAGGAGATGAGCGGTATCTAGCTAGAATGTTTGAAGCTCATAACTTTGCCAAGTTGCTACCTGAGTGGTTAAAGTTCAAAGTTTATATGGGAATAAGTGCTGGAAGCATGGTACTTGGACAGTATCTAGTGCCAGCTTTAGGGGCTCAAATATTTCTTGAAGAAGACTTTGGCAATACAGAAGGTGAGGGTCTCGATCTTGTCCCGTTTGCCTACATTCCACATTTGAACTCCTCATTCTTCTCACTCAGAAAAGAAAGACTTGAGGGAATGAAAGATAAATTCACTATTCCAGTCTATGCGACCGATGACGAGACGGCACTGATGATTGTGGAAGGACAGATCACTAAAGTCGGTCATGGTGAATTTATAAGATATTAACCCGGCTTTTGTGAAAGATCAGAGGCAGTAATTAGATAGATCGTTGTTTGAAAATTTTCGCTATCGCTAACGAGACGATGAAAATGACTACAGATAAAATAATAAACTTGCTATCAATCGCCTCGGTAGTGATACCGTCTTTTAAGAATTCTTCCACACTAAGTGAGGCACCAATAGCTACGAAAGTGGTGATGCCAAGTAGGGTTCCCAAAATGGTGGCTATCAAATACGGAGTAAAAGGGACGCGGAATAATCCAGCTCCATAATTGACCATATCAAACGGAAAAAAAGTCAGGCGCATGGTCAGGATAGTGAGGAAGGGGTGTTTCTGTAGCGGAGCTGTCCACTTTGCTAGTAAGGATTTTTTGTCAGTATTTGATTGACTGAAGAAACGACCAACGCCATAGGCGAGCATGGCTGAGAGGTTGGCACCAATGATAGTGTAGATAATGCCAAAGAGGCCGAAGAAAACACCGGAGAGAATAGTGAGGGCAGTACCAGGGAAGAAAGTCAGTGGTCTAATGGCGTAAGCAAGGATATATAAGAGGGGTCCCCAATAAGTGCTGGTAATAAAATCAAATAAGCGGACCGTTAATTCGGTCACGGTAAAGCCGTAGGTTTCTTTGTAGTTATAGAGGGCGTATAGAGCTGATAACCAGAGTAGCGCCACCACTATTTTGGGCAGAGCTTTTTTAAATACATTTAGTAAGTCAGCTTTAAGCGAAGAAAATTGCTCTGCTAGGAAATAATCCCCGGCGCGCTTTAGGATAAGTGAATAGGTCGGGTAGGCGAAAATAGTCGAACGTAGTTTATAGAGAGAAATATCATTAGCCATGGCTAGAGTGAGAGTACCAATCAGTTCCCCGGCGCGTGGCCCAATAATGTGTGCTCCAAGGATAGTGCCGGATAGTCGCTTGGCAATGATGATTAGAAGACCACTTGTTTTATCATCAGTTCGAGCTCTATCATTGGCGCTAAAGGGTACCTCAACGCGCCTGATATTTTCCTCACCGTACTCTTGTTTTGCTTCAGTCCAGGAAAGACCGACTTGGCCAATTTCTGGGTTGGTGTAAGTGACTTTCGGGACTAGTTTTTCTTGTGGTGAAATCAATCCTTTACTTAATATATGAGTTATGACTTGGCGGGCGGTATCATCGGCCACGTGGGTAAATTTTAGTCGAGCCGATACATCCCCTAAAGCGTAGATACTTTTGTTAGTCGTGCGCCAACTACTATCAACTGTGATACCAAAGTTAGTACTTAAGATACCGGCCTCGGTTAGACCTTGAGGTAGATTTGGTACACGACCAACTGCAACTAAAACTTTTGTAAAAGGTATTTGCTTGGTGGTGGTCACTGCACCAGACTCGTTCTTTATTTCCACTTCAGCTGCCTCTCCCTTTACTTGTTTTACACTAGCGTTAGTTAAGATAGTGATACCAAGGTCGGTAAAAGCTTTGGTGATGATGGGGCCTATAGCTTCGTCTTCTAAGCGAGCGAAGCGTGGTCCGTTCTCAATGATAGTGACCTGGCTTCCGAGCATGGTCAATGCTTGTCCCATCTCCATCCCAATTGGTCCACCACCAATAATCAGAGTCTTGGCCGGTGTTTCACTCAACGTAAAAATATTTTGGTTGGTGAGAATGTATTCTGGAGCTAAACCAGGGATAGAGAGTGGTCGAGGTGATGATCCGGTAGAGATGATAGCTTGCTTGAAAAGATAAATATTTTCATCTATCTGGAGTGTGTGATGGCTAGTAAAAATTCCCTCTCCCAAAACCACATCAATACCCAGGTGTTTAAAATGTTCTGGCGTTTCATCGACTAATATCTCGGCAATTTTACCTCGAACATATTCCCAAGCATTCAATCGATAGGTTTCACTGTCTTCAGTTTTGCCCGTCACTTTTATCGCCGAGGCATAGGTTTTGGCATGGTGTAGCAGAGCTTTGCTGGGGATGCAGCCAGAGTTGGTGCATTCACCACCGAGATGTGTCTTCTCTACTAGTAAAACTTTTTTACCTAACTTAGCTAAAGCGACAGCGCTGGTTAATCCCCCTGACCCTGCTCCTACTACCACTACCTCATATTTTGTGACTGACATGTAAATTATATAGTACTCTGCCAGACTAAAAAACTGTAGTCTTAAGTAAGGATAAAAAGTGTGGCATACTAAAGTAATATGACTGTATTTTTAGATGATTTGATGCTTAAAAAGGCTTCTTTGCCACCCACCAGTATCGTGATATTTGGTGGTACTGGTGATTTGGCTGAAACTAAACTATATCCAGCTTTACTTGATCTTTATGTTCATGGCGCTCTACCCAATCAATTTAGAATTATTGGTATTTCACGCAAAGCCCTCTCGCCTGAAGAATATCATGAGTTTGTCAAAAAAAGTCTGGAGAAAAAAATTAGTAGCTATGAACAGTCAGTAGTGGCTCAATTTTGCCAGCATATTGAGTATCTTGCGGGAGACTTTGGTCTGGCTTCAACTTATAGCGAGCTATTATCTTTGTTAAAGGAATTTGATGGTGAAGTGATGCAGTGCACCAACAAGCTTTTTTACCTAGCGGTACCACCGCAGTTATATAGTGGAATATTTAAATATCTAGATGAGTCTGGCTTAATGCGAACCTGTGATGGAGTTCTATCTTGGGCGCGCATTTTGGTTGAAAAGCCGTTTGGTAGAGATCTTATGACAGCGGAAATACTTGAAGAAGAACTTTGTTCAAGGTTTGACGAAGAACAAATTTATCGTATTGATCATTATCTGGCCAAGGATTCGATTGAAAATATTATCGCGCTTCGCTTTGCTAACACTATATTGTCCGACTCTTGGTACAATGGGCAAGTGGAGTCCATCGCCATTCGTTTGCTTGAAAAAAAAGACGTTGCCAATCGTGGTTCATTTTATGACGGGGTGGGTGCTTTACGAGATGTAGGACAAAATCACGTACTACAAATTTTGGCTTTATTGACCATGACACCCAGTGATATTTCCACTGTTAGTGCGATACGGGCCGCTAGGGCAGAAGTATTGGAGAGCCTACTGCCACCTACTTATGTGATTAAGGGTCAATACAAAGATTTCACTAAAACAATTGGAGTAGCGTCAGATTCTCTTACAGAGACATACTTTAAAATTAAGACCGAACTTTCTTCTTCTCGATGGTCTGGTGTACCAATAACACTTGAAGCAGGGAAAGCACTAGATAAAAATATTAATGAAGTGGTAGTGACATTTCGTCCGCAGGTAAATTGGCAAAGAGAAACTGAACCACATGTAAAAGATCACCGTAATGTTTTGACTATGCAATTCTCGCCAGAACAACGCATCACTCTTTCGGTTTGGGTGAAGAAGCCGGGGTTTACCTTTGCACTAGAGGAAAGAGTGCTAGAGCTAATTCGAAGTGAGGCGGTGGATGCCTATTCCCCGGAGGCTTATGAGCGAGTACTATATGATTGTATTGCGGGAGATCAAACCAGATTTGTCAGTGGTGCCGAGGTGATGGCTGCGTGGAAATTTATTACCCCACTTTTACAAACTGACAATATTCCTTTGTTTTCTTATGAAGTCGGAGCGCAGTGGTCTGATAGTCTAAATTAAAATAATATGAATAATAATAATGGAAAGGTAATTGGTTTTATCGGACTCGGTCGCATGGGTCTAAACATGGCTACTTTGCTTGTGGAAAAAGGTTATCGCGTGGTTGGTTATAATCGGAGTGAAGAAGCCAGGATAGCAGCTAAGGCGGTCGGAGTAGAAGTGGTTGACGACATTAGCTCGTTGATAACGGCTTTACCATTACCCAAGGTAGTTTGGGTAATGGTTTCAAGTAGTGCAGTTGACGCTGTGCTTAATGAACTAACGCCACAACTTTCACCGGGGGATACTATTATTGATGGTGGTAATAGTTTTTATAAAGATTCAATACGACGTCATAAGGCGCTAAAAGAAAAAGAATTAAAGTTTTTGGATTGTGGTACTTCCGGAGGTATGGATGGAGCTCGTCATGGCGCATCAATTATGGTCGGAGGGAGGCCTGAAGTATTTGCGGAGCATGAGCACATCTTTGCTTCATTGGCGACAAAGGACGGTTACGCTCGAGTGGGTAATGAAGGGGCTGGGCATTTTGTAAAAATGATCCATAACGGTATTGAATACGGCATGATGGGTGCTATTGCTGAAGGAATGACTATTCTACATGAACATGAGGAGGAATTTGGTATTAAGCTAGAGGAAGTCTTCAAACCCTACGAACACGAAAGTATTATCACGAGTAAGCTTGTTTCATGGCTTAAGAAAGCTTATGACGAAGGACAGATAGATTTAATTACCGGAGAAGTCCCTAGAGGAGAGACTGAAAGTGAGATGGAGCACATAGTTACTTTGGGCGATGTGAAAGTACTAGAGGGTGCTTTGGCTCAAAGAAAAGCGACTCGCGAAAAAGCTTCATACCTAGGTAAATTAATAGCCGCGATGCGTAACCAATTTGGTGGCCATTCGGTAATTAAGCGTGAGGCAAAATAAGTATGGAGATTATTCGTAGAGATATGCCGGCGATGGCGGCCGGTGAGGTCATGACAAAATTGCTAGTCCAATATAAAGACACGCCTGTTTTATTATTACTTTCCGGTGGCTCGGCTTTTTCAATTTTGGAAAATATCCCTGCCTACGTATTGGATTCCCGGATTACACTAGGAGTACTTGATGAGCGTTATGACACTGATGAGTCCATTAATAATTTTATTCAGCTAAGTAAGACAGCTTTTTTTAACCGGGCGGTTCAATCTGGCTGTTTCTATATTGATACGCACGTAGAGTCCGGTGAGACTCTACAAAACCTTGGTTTACGTTTTAATCACATCTTAAGTAAATGGCGAGAAGATAATCCGGGTGGAGTGGTGTTGATTACTCTTGGCTTGGGTCAGGATGGTCATACCGCCGGTCTTATGCCTGGGTATGTGGAAGAGGTGAGTTGGTCTGGAGTCTTGGCGATGGGTTATGAAGTTGATACTTTGGTTAATCCATATACCAAACGCGTTACAGTTACGCCACGTTTTCTTAAAACTGAGGTCACCGGGGCAATTGCCTATGTAGCCGGAGCTTCGAAGTGTTCAGTTTTGAATCAGCTTCTTTCAGCTGAGGGTGAGATTGAGATTTGTCCGGCTTTACTCTGGCACTCTATACGCGGACTTACCATTGTTACCGACTGCCAAGAGGGTAATTATTCTACTCTTTCAACATAAACCATTTGCGGAGGGCGGATATTGGGGCGGTGGGCGAAGCAAATGGTTTGATGTTGGAAGAGGGCGAGACTATCTGTAATCGGTTGCTGATTACCCATAAATACCGTATAGTTACGCGCAAACAAGGAACGGGTAGATAATAATAGTACTATTATTTACGATGTTTCGCGTACGTTGGTTTTTGTTTTACCCTTAGACAAAAGCCGAAGCGCTAATGAATACAGGGCGAAATAATGTCCATTAGGGTATTTTTTCGTCCAGTATTCATTAAAATGAATGGTAAGTGGTATTTAATATTTAATATATAGTAGATAGTAGATAAATTTATGGCACGAGAATTTCCAGTAAGTCGTATGCGAAACTTCGGTATCGTAGCGCACGTAGATGCAGGTAAAACCACGACTTCAGAGCGTGTACTCTTCTATACCGGTATGAGTCACAAGATTGGTGAAGTGCACGATGGCGCCACAGTCACTGACTGGATGGAGCAAGAGCGTGAACGTGGTATCACTATTACCGCGGCCGCTATTTCTTGTAATTGGTCAAAGACCGATGTGGCTGATCGAAAAGATCGATCACAAATGTATAACTTTAACATTATAGATACTCCAGGACACATAGACTTTACGGCTGAAGTAAAGCGTTCAATGCGTGTGCTCGATGGTGCGGTAGTAGTATTTGACTCAGTAGCAGGTGTAGAGCCACAATCAGAAACCAACTGGGGTTATGCTGACGAGGCTGGAGTGCCACGTATTTGTTTCATCAATAAGATGGACCGCCTAGGAGCTAGTTTTGAAAAGTCTTACGCAAGTATTTTGGATCGTCTATCCAAAAAAGCTGTGCGTATTCAATTACCATGGGGAGCTGAAGATAATTTCCAAGGAGTAATTGACTTAATCAAGATGAAGGCTTTTGTATTTGAAGGTGAGATGGGCACAACTGTCCGTGCTGTAGAGATACCTGAAGAACTCAAGGCAGATGCTGAAAAATATCGAGCTGAGCTTATTGAACGAGTAGTTGAACATGATGATGTTTTGATGGAGGCTTACCTTTCTGGTACTTTGCCCACCAACGAACAATTGATGGTTACTCTTCGTAAGGCAGTATTAGCGAACGAGCTTTTCCCAGTAATGACTGGTTCAGCCCTTAAGAATATTGGTGTACAACTAGTATTAGATGGTGTGGTTGATTATCTACCAGCGCCAACTGACTTACCACCAGTTAAAGGAATTAATCCAAAGGATGATAGTGAAGTAACTCGGCTACCAGATGATTCTGAACCTTTTTGTGCTTTGGCTTTTAAATTGCAGACCGATCCATTTGTGGGACAACTTACTTTCTTCCGGGTGTATTCCGGAGTAGTAAAGGCGGGAAGCTATATCTACAATGCCACCACCGGTGAAAAAGAACGTTTGGGTCGTATCGTACGATTGATGGCCGACAAGCGAACTGAAATTGAAGAAGTGTACGCTGGAGAAATCGCTGCTGGAGTAGGTCTTAAGGAAGTGAAAACCTCGCACACACTTTGTGATGAAGCCAATCCAATTATTCTTGAACAAATTAAATTCCCCGAACCGGTGGTAGCTCTCCGGGTCGAACCAAAAACTAAGGGTGACCAAGAGCGTATGGGTGTAGCTCTTAAGAAGTTGGCAGATGAAGATCCAACTTTTAAAGTGTCTACAGATGAAGAAACGATGGAGACTATTATTGCTGGTATGGGTGAACTTCACTTGGAAATTCTTGTTGACCGTATGAAGCGTGAGTTTAATGTGGAGGCAAATGTAGGTGCACCACAAGTAGCTTACCGAGAAACCATTCAGCGTGAAGCCGAGGCCGAATACAAATACGTTAAGCAGTCTGGTGGCCGTGGACAGTATGGTCACGTTAAGATACGGATTCGCCCAATGAAACCTCTAGAAGAAGGAGAGACTGTGAAAAAGAACATAACCCGCGAAGATCATTACGAATTCATCAACAATATTAAGGGAGGAGTTATTCCGGGTGAATTTATTCCAGCGGTTATGAAGGGATGTAAAGAGGCGATGGCGCGTGGTTTCGTAGCTGGTTATAAGATGGAAGATATTTCAGTTGAGTTATTTGATGGTAGTTTCCATGATGTTGACTCATCAGAAATTGCCTTTAAATTGGCTGCTATACATGCTTTTAAGGAAGCAGCTGCTAAGGCCGGAGCAGTGCTATTGGAACCAGTAATGAAAGTCGAGGTGCGTACACCAGAACAATTCATGGGTGATGTTAATGGAAACATTTCTAGTAAGCGTGGTCAGGTGGAGGGTATGGGTGATATCGGTGATAAGAAAGTTATTACTGCTAAGGTACCACTATCAGAGATGTTTGGTTACACCAACATGCTCCGCTCAATGACTCAAGGACGTGCATCAATGATGATGGAATTTCATCATTACGATGTCGTTCCACCAAACGTTGCTAACGAAATTAAAAAGAACCGTGGAGTGAAGGATGTAGAGACAGAAGAATAATTATTGAAATACCTCGAGAAGCTACAAAAGCGCGACCCCGTAAGGGGTCGCGCTTTTGTAATAGAATAAAAAAGAAAGCCGTTTGGTGAAGAGTACTCAAAAGAGTACTCTTCACCAAACGGCGATGCTCGTTCTGGGGTGATTGATTTACAGCTCTGGGTAATGGCGACCGTTGGTGCGATGGCCGTTAGAATGAACAAGGTAAACCACATCCGGGTGCCCGTAGCAGACAGAAATGACCAGGTGGCCATTGTTCTCGTACGGTGCGAAATACCAGTGTGTCATCGACCCGACCCGGATTTCCGCCTGCTCGCGCAAAGCTCTACGCACCGGCGTACCCGGGTAGCCATCGGCGACAAGTCGGTTGATTACCTCGTCAATGCTCTTGAAGCCGGCTCGGGCTAACTGCTCTGGTGTAAACCCAAGCAGGGTCTCGCCGGGCAAGAGCCAAACCTCATAGGCCGGCTTACCCATCGCCTTTCCCAGGCCGACAACGGACGAGTTATGGGCACAAGAAACCTGTCGAAGGTCGAGTCTACCTAGAGTGGCGACGTAGTTGATAAAGTTGTTCATAACTGAGTCTCCTTTAAAGTTTTCTCTAGTAGGGTTAGGGCCAATTCACTACCACAGATGATAGAAATAGCCTTACCCTCCCTGTTCTTGCCGATCCAGGGGATTACTCGAACTCGCCATTGTAGGTTATCTGGATTCTTAAACCTTGGTATGAACTCAATCAAGATTTTGTACTGCAACCGCTTCCAACGGACAGCATCTTGATAGTGTTGTAGACAAAGCTCCTCTGGCTTGTAAAAGTCACTGGATTGAAAAGCACCACTATCACTCTCGAAGATGACAAAGTGAAAGAATGGCTGGTGTGCAAAATTACTCGACAACAGCACGACTGGATCGTGCGGTGGCTTATCGCCAATGATGACTTCGGCGATAGTGAGACGACGCTCACAATCATTTAGAGGGGCACTGTTTCTGATGGGGTACATATTGAAGTCTCCCGTTTTCAAAAGCCTCATTTGAGGCGGACTAAATTCTGTTGATTATATGAACATATTTTTTTAAGAAAGTAAACAACAAAAAAATAGGTGAATGTTTGTCTATATGTGATTTATATGGTATAAAATATTGCTTGGTATGGTACCGAGCACGGGTAATTTTGGCACCCGTAGTGTTCTTCTACTTTTGTATGGGTCTCAGGAGGGCTCAGAGCATGACAACTTTCTATAAGTCAAAGTTCAATCCGGCAATTCCGTTGTTAAGAACGGACCCGAAGAAGAACTCACCTACCCTTGAAGAAATGTGGCGGGCAAGTCGGGGATCGTTCCATGTGGCCGTGTTGTTTGTATCTGCCAGTGGCCAGGTCCTCGTCAGTCGTCAGCCTGACGAAACCTGGAGCTTGCCAACTCGGCAGGGTTTTGGGCCTCGAATGGACTACGACTCCATCGTCGGTCGCATCGCGTCGCCACTTGGGCTGACTTGCTCAGCCCTACAGCTCGTTCCCTTGTGCGAATACAAGGGGACAGAGCATCAGTACGCCCTGATCAGCGCTTTTGCCTGCGATCAGCGTTTCTGGCAACGAGAGCATGTTCTTTGGATTTCACCAGATGCGACCCGTCAGGGCATCGTGCTGGATGACCTTGCCAGAGTTGGAATCGGTCGACATTTGGAGGCCATTTCCAATCTCCAGGCGGCCTAGGGTCGCTAAAAGTCACCGCATAAGTGACGAATCAGTGGTCGGAACCTTCGGGAACTGACCGCTTTTAATTAGATTATAAAGTAGGTCGACTTCCTTTTTGGCTCTAAACACCAGGACCTAGTTCACTTTTCACCAGTTTTCGGCTTTTACCGCCTTGCCTTGCAAAACTTTCACACTCTGATACTATTGCCGAACCGCACACAGATTTTGTCTGTGGGTGGAGCGAACATAGTATTGCTCTTTCACACTAGCCCGAGTGTTCATTCTAAGCGCGATTGTTCTCGCCTCTTAGAATGTACGCTTGGACATAGCTTTTTGGTAGCTGTGTGCGGAATTATTACACTAATTAATCTATCATTAATATGGCAGAATTATTTGATCGTTCAAAGCCACACGTAAACGTAGGAACTATTGGTCACGTCGACCATGGTAAGACTACTCTTACAGCAGCTATTCTAGCTGTACTAAACCAGAAAGGTGGTGGTTACAGTGCAGCAACTAAAGGAGTTGATGAAATTGATAAGGCTCCTGAAGAAAAAGCTCGTGGTATTACTATTTCTCTCTCACACTCTGAGTACCAAACTCCAAACCGACACTATGCACACATTGATGCGCCAGGTCATGCGGACTACATAAAGAACATGATTACTGGGGCTGCTCAGATGGATGGTGCAGTACTCGTAGTAGCAGCTACTGATGGAGCGATGCCACAAACTCGTGAGCACGTTCTTCTTGCTAAGCAGGTAGGTGTACCAAACATCATTGTATTTCTTAACAAGTGCGATATGGTAGATGACGAAGAAATGATTATGCTCGTAGAAGAGGAACTTCGTGAACTTCTTACCAAGAACGGTTTTGATGGTGCTAACGCTCCAGTTATCAAAGGTTCTGGCCTTAAGGCACTTGAAGATCCAAAATCAACGTGGGGTGATAAGGTTATCGAACTTGTGGATGCAATGGATTCATACTTCCCACAACCAGTTCGTGAACTTGATAAGCCATTCCTTATGCCAATTGAGGACATCTTCTCAATTGAAGGACGCGGTACTGTTGTAACTGGTCGTGTTGAACGTGGTTCAGTTAAGGTGGGTGAGGAAGTTGAAATTGTTGGTATCAAAGATACAGCACTCACAACAGTGACTGGAGTGGAAATGTTTAATAAGCAACTAGATGCTGCTCAAGCAGGAGACAACGCTGGTATTCTACTCCGAGGTACAAAAAAGGAAGATGTACACCGAGGACAGGTGCTAGCTAAGAAAGGTTCAGTAACTCCACACACCGAATTTGAAGCTGAAGTATATGTACTCAGTAAGGATGAGGGCGGACGACACACACCATTCTTCTCAGGCTACAAGCCACAGTTCTATATTCGTACCACTGACGTGACTGGGGATGTAACTTTGGCTGAAGGATCAGAAATGGTTATGCCAGGAGATACTGCTAAGTTTAAGGTTAAGCTAGTAGCTCCAGTAGCTCTAGAAGATCAACAAAACTTTGCGATTCGTGAGGGAGGAAAGACTGTAGGAGCTGGAGTAGTAACCAAGATCATTGCCTAACGAGAACTT
>DYNY01000028.1 GCA_020720815.1 Candidatus Elulimicrobium sp.
AATCTTATTATTTTGCGCATAACTCCAAATCTTGATACAATGAAAGAGATAATTTGATATTTTAAAATATGAACTAGGCTAATTATGGGCTTTATTAAATCACGACTAAATAAGGATAATTTCCGGAATTTAATGTTTTTAGTCGCTACGGCTTCAGGCATTATGTTTAGTGAGTGGCTTATGAGTATGCCAAGCTTAACTTTGGTTGGATTACTTGCATTAATTACCTCTTTGACTTTCGTGCCTTGGTTGATGATTTCTCTTAACTCTGTTTCTTGGGTCGGCGGTAAAGTCTTTGTTAATAAACAAGGGCAAGTAATTAATACCAAACCGCTAAAATGGTTACTGCTAGTGTTTCCTGTGATTGCGGCTAGCATAGTTGTCGTTCCCGATTTTTTAGAAGCTCTATTCTCTAGCAAAGCCGTAGACCAGTTTATTATTACCGTAGTATTTATAAGCTTTCTCATAGCCCCTGTTATGTTTTTTATATTAATCAATTGTCCAATCTCAATTTTGTTTAATAGAAATAGTTATCGTCCTTCCGTCAACGGTATGAAGTTTCAGCAGTCTAACTTTGGAAGTCATGGATCTCAAATTCAAAAAATATTACAAGATCAACACGCCTCTCCATCTTATGCCTGTCTCAGTTATAATATCTATCACCGCAACCGTCATAGATAAGGAAAATTATCATTTCTTCTTATCAATAATTTGTTCTGCTTTTTGCATCGAACCGTCATCAACTTTACTTATATGAGTTATGGTACTTCTACCATCGGCAGGATCAATTGTTGACGGGTTAGTTTCTCCGCCGATACCAAGGAATTTACCTGTTTTACCCTGACCCGCTCTATTTTTTTCAAGATGATTGATTTTTTGTTGTCTTATAGTTTCTTGTAGTTCGTGCTGGGATCTTGCTTCGGTGATTTTTTCTTGATTACCTTGAATGATAGTATTGACTTTTTGTTCTAAACCTCCGCTATCTAAATGTTTGGTATCCGTTTTTAAACCGCTGTTTTCAGCGCGTTCTTTTACGCCTTTAGTAGGATCTGTATTAATAGATTTCTGATGCTCGGTACTAAAATTATTAAGTGATTGCAAAGCTCTCTCACCCGATACAGACTCTTTGCCGCTATTTACTTGCGATAGTACATTATTTGCAGGATGATTCTCCATGCTTCTACGAATCTGAACTACGCTAGGATCGTCATTCTCTATCATTGTTTGAGCATCTTTAGGCGATACTCCTAAAGCATCGGAGACCTTTGATACCAATTTATGGAAGTTGTCTTTCTCCCAAGACGAATCTTTAGATTGGCCGTGGCTCAAAGTATTACTATAATGAACTGCCTGCTCTTGTCTCATAGCAATTGATTGCTCTAAACTTTGTTGCTTCTCAAAGTTTTTCCTTAAATCCTCGCTATAACTAGTATCAAGATTATTGGTCTTGGCAAACTCCTCGGAAGACAAGGCTTTTGCCATATTGCTATAATTAATCGATGCATTTTTATCACGACCGATTTGATTGTCATCGCTGAAATTTTGAGAGCTTGAATTACTTAATTTAGCACTACCGCTTAAACTACCGGAAACATTTGCGGACGCACCACCACCGCCGCCGCCACCTATACCGAGATTTCCTCCTAGGGATATATCACCGCCAGCTATAAGATCTTGGTTATGTCCGTAATCATACTTATGCCCCATATTTCTAGTGAGGCTCACTGCCTCACGCACCTCTTCGGCTTTATCCCCTAAGGTACTATAATCGATTTTGTGACCTGAGCTTTCAGCAGCCGCTATGCGCTTGATATAATCCGCCGAGGTAGTTTCCGCGCTTCTTTGATTTTCGCTATAAGCGCGCTGATCGGAAGCAAGCATTGATTGATTTTCCGAGAAAGCTTGTTGCAATTGAGTGCTAACTCCTTCTCTTGCGACAACTTTTGTGCTACCGCCCGACATTGTAAGCCCCACGCCGCTTTGAAATAAAGTATTCCCGTTACCGGTAACTTTCTCCATAGTTCCGTCCGTATGTTGGTAATTGCTAGCACCCGCTGCATACGACTCGTTCCAGTCGGTCTTAAATCCGCCTTGGTTATATAGTTGTTGATTACCCACCGAATAATTATCAAAGCTCTTGTTATTAGTTACCGATTCATTGGCGGCTTGACTTGCTGCAGACTGACTTGCACCCGTGATTGTGCCTGCTAAATGGATAAAGCCGCCTACTCCGCCTTGAATAATACTAAAGGCTAAAAACGGTATTGCCATTTGTAAGCCCGATGCTACCGCAACGATTTTGTCGGTATAATTACCTACTTGACTTATGGTGCTAAAGCTAACTATTTGATCGGCAATACCGAGGAGTTTATCACTGCTATAAATATCAATATACATGTTAAGTACGGCATTTAAAGGCGCCCATAATTGAAACGATGCTACTAGCGTTAGGTACTTAAGGTATCTGTCCCAGCCGCCGCTCATAATTAGCATCGGGAACATAAATATAAACGAGCTATATACCAAACCCTTAAGGACGCTCATTAAAATAGGAATGTAGGTGTCGGCTAAGTCTCCGGCAATACGCCAGTTTGATTCTTGTGTGGCACTTGCTCTTGCATAACCGTAATCATCGGAGTAGTTTTTAATAGCATTCATCATCATTTGCTGGCGTATTAGTTGTTCCGCTCCCGCACCGCTGCCGACATAACTCTTAAACGATAATTCAATATTTTTCTTAAAATTAGAATTTAGCCGCTCAAACGTTCTCTGAACATAATTTGCTTGCCCCGCCTCGGCAATATCCGTACCT
>DYNY01000029.1 GCA_020720815.1 Candidatus Elulimicrobium sp.
TGCCAGGGATTATGGGTTCAAGGTTGTATGAGGAAAGTGATGTCTGCGGAAATGATGTAGAAGTTCGGGAAAGGTGGACATCTTTTTCTGACTGTGACCAATTGCGTTTGCAGACTAATTATCTCGGTCAAAGTTTAAATACTATTTATACTTATGCCAAAGAATCAGCTTTAGTAGATGAAATAGGAGTTGCTTTTGGGCAGGGTCCAAACATTTATAAAACGTTTCTTAATGATTTAAAAGACTGGAAAGAAGAAGGACATATTGCGGACTATTCTGTCTTGCCTTATGACTGGCGTTTGCGAATTGATGATTTGATGAAATTGTCGCGCGACCCTTTGACAAACAAAGTGACACTAGACTCAGACGTGCCACTTAACGAAAGTTATTTATATGAAACCGTCTCACGCTTAGCTCAAGGTTCGAATAATAAGAAGGTATTAGTGGTAGCGCATTCGAACGGCGGACTGGTAATAAAGTATTTTCTACAGCTTCTGAAAGAGAGTGATGATCCGCTGTTAGAACGTATTGATAGTGTGATTTTGGTAGCTGTACCACAAGAAGGTACTCCCGAGTCAATTATTGGTTCACTTCATGGGGTTGATTTAGGCTTTGGGGGAATTGTTATGAAGAGTGAAGTATCGCGTAAACTTTTGAAAGATTCACCTTTTGGTTTTCATCTATTACCCACAGAAAAATATTTTGATAGTGTTTTGACTCCAGTAATTCAGATTGAAGGAGGAATGAATACAAATGATTGGCTTGCGCAATTCGGTAAAAACATTAGTTCTTATGCTGGGTTACAAAACTTTATGACAACAGAAAGTAGTCGTACCAAAGGGGCTGATAGTGACCTAGTAACACCCTCTGTACTTAACAGTTACGCTTTCACCTACAAAAGTCAGCTGGCAGAAAAATTGTCTGATTGGGAAGTTCCTGACGGAATTAAAATATATCAAATTGCTGGTACAGGAGTAAGTACTCCTTCAGGAATTACCTATTTTACTGACACTGCCTGTATAGAAAAAAGTTTTTTTGACTGCATACACTATGAGAAAAAGTTAGGTTATCGCATTAACTCAGTTCTAGATGGAGATGGTACGGTAGTTACACCTAGTGCTTTAAGTATATCGGAGGGAGACGGGGTGGAGAGGTGGTGGTTGGATTTAGACGAGTATAACAACAGCGAAGATACAACTAGAATTCATCGTGACATTTTGGAGGTTAAGGATATTCGCGATTTTGTTTTAGCTGTTGCAGCTTCAAGCTCTGAAGTCACATATAATTACCTGAATACTGAGCCACCAGAAATTGATGCTGGTGAACGATTAATCTTCCAGTTACATTCACCACTTGATATGTATGCAGTTTTGAGCGACGGCTCTGTAGTGGGTAGTTCAACTGAGGTGGTGCGAGGGGCGTACTATCGTCGCTTCGGTGAGGTACAACAACTGTCTATACCAGCTACAGAAGTGAATTACGTTATGTATCTTAATGGTCAAAGTAGTGGATCTTTTAGTTTGGATGTTGAAAAGTATACAGGTGGTTCACTAAACGAACGTTTTACCTATAGTGCTATTCCATCTAGTGCTACAACCAAAGTAGAATTTCCAGTAGTCAGTAGTGATGAAATTAGTTCATCGACCAGTTTAGTTGTAGATTACGATGGTGATGGAGTTGTTGATACTGAAGTAGCTATTTGGTCGTATGGGGATTCTCTTCCAGAGATAATACCGGCAAAAAACATTACTCCTGAGGTTGTTTCTGACAAATCAAGAAGTAGTTCTTCCGGGACAAGAGTTGGTCTACCTGCGACATTACTATCAGACACTCCAACACCTCTAGTTGCCGGTATCACTACCTCTATAAAACTTACTCAAATTGAAATTATGCAACAAATAGTCGTTTTGCTGGAGCAGTATCGGGATTTACTGATAATTATTAATAGTCGTAGAGTATAATTAGAATATGATTACTAAAAAAAATGTAATATTATTCGTTTCAATTTTATTTAGCTTAATAGCTTACGTAGTTTTTGGATTAAAATCTATAGATCCTTGTGTTTTTTATTGTAACCCTTCTTTAGGGGAGTGGTGGAATTTATTATTATTTTTCCCTTTCCTCTTTTTCTTCTCCCTCCTCACCTATAAACTCCCTGAAACTATATCCCGCACTTGGATGAAATACGCAATCTTCGCTACACCTGTTGTTTTAGTTATTTCGTTATATATAAACCTTGAGCTACACCACAATCCTAAAGGAGCTTGGCAGGGTATTTTTGATTCAACCGCTCTTTGGATTTTATATATTTTGTTTTCACTTGGCTCTTTAATTTCAATTATTATCGGGTGGAGAAAAAATAAGAGATAATTACCACGTATTGCACTTGGTTCCTTCAAGCGAGACCTAGGGGAAAGATAT
>DYNY01000030.1 GCA_020720815.1 Candidatus Elulimicrobium sp.
CGATATAGTCATTGTACGGCAAGGATGCCGAAACTAAAAGCAAAAAAGGATTTACGATGGGCTTCAAAATCAACACCAATATTGCGGCGATGAACTCTCACTCAGCTGCTCTTCTTAACAACAGAGAACTAGATCTTTCTCTAGGTAGACTTTCAACTGGTCTTAGAATCAACTCAGCGGCTGATGATGCATCTGGTATGGTTATCGCCGATACGCTAAAATCTCAAGGTAACAGCCTAGGTCAAGCTATCAAAAACGCCAACGACGCTATCGGTATAGTTCAAATAGCGGACAAAGCTATGGATGAGCAAATAAAAATTCTTGACACTATCAAAACAAAAGCTACTCAAGCTGCGGCGGACGGTCAAAGCTCAACTTCAAGAGCCGCTATCCAAGAAGACATCGTAAAACTAATGGCTGAACTTGACAATATAGCTCAAACTACATCTTTCAATGGGTTGAGTCTTCTTTCTGGTAACTTTGCAAACAAAGAGTTCCAAATCGGCGCATACTCAAGGGAGACTATTAAGCTTTCAATAGGCGATACATCTTCCGCTACTATCGGCGCTGTAAGAACTGAAACTTCTGGTGTTATCTCTAATGCTATGTCTACTGGTATGGTATTCTACAATGCCGATGGTTCTAAGACTACTATAGCTAGAGTCGCTATATCTTCATCGCAAGGTACTGGTCTAGGCGCTCTTGCCGAGGCTATCAATAGAGTGTCCGACCAGACTGGTGTAAGAGCTGTCGCAACTGTACAAGTATCAGGTTCTGCCGCTGTTACGGCTGGTACGCTTCAAAACTTTGTTCTAAACGGAATAACTATAGGTACAATCTCTACGTCCGCTAACGACTCTAACGGTAACCTAAGAAATGCTATCAATAACGTAACCGCTCAGACTGGCGTTCAAGCAAGCGTTGACGCTGCTGGTAGACTAAGCCTAACGTCTGTAGACGGAAGAGGCATCGTAATGAAGTCCTCCGGTACTGCTGCCACCGCCACTTTGGCTAGTGCTAAAGCTTCTTTCGTAACGGGCTTTAATAGAAAAGTAGGTATTGAAGGTAGTGCCCTTTCATCTGCGACTGGTAAAGTATTTATGGGTAGGATCACGCTAACGTCTCTTGGGGCTGGGGATATTAGAATCTCTGCAGGCGGTTCAGCAAATATTGGTACTGCCGTTACAAGCTTTATGCATTTTGGTCTTTTCAATAAAGTGTCATATTCGGCAGGTGCTGTATTTGCGGGAACTAATAAATATAGTGGTTCGCAAGCTATGACGGCCAACACTTCAAATCTAAGACAAGTTGCTGGAGCATTCTCAAATCAAGATGCGCTTGCAATGGGTGCTTTCGCAAATGGTGCTATGTCTGGGGCTGTTCACGTAGGAACCAACGCTTCAGCTAATAGAAATGCCGCTTATGGAGCTGGCGTTACTACAAAAGCTGGCGCTATGATGGTTATGGATGTAGCTGAAGCAGCTATGAAGCAACTAGATAAAATTAGAGCTGGTATAGGTTCGTCTCAACAACAACTTACGTCTACTATCAATAACATCACTGTTACTCAAGTAAACGTATATGCGGCAGAATCTCAAATCAGAGACGTAGACTTCGCAGTTGAGTCTGCAAACTTCTCAAAAAGAAACCTACTTGCTCAATCAGGCGCATACGCTATGAGCCAAGCAAACCAAGTACAACAAAACGTAATGAGACTTCTACAGTAGTCTTTTTTACAATTTACCTTGATACTGGCTCTGCGACATAAGTCGCAGAGCCTTTTTTTGTTTACTTTAATAGTGATATTTACAAGAAACTATAAATATTCCATTTTGTGTTACTTCATAAACCAACCTATGCTCATGAGTTATTCTTCTAGACCAGCAACCGGACAGTTCATATTTAAGCGGCTCAGGTTTGCCTAAACCTTCAAATGGCGTACGCTTGATTTCTTTAAGAAGAACATTTATCTTTTTAAATGCTTGTTTGTCGGTTTCGTACCAAAGCATATAATCATTCCAAGAAATATCGCTCCATATCAGATTCATTCAATAATATCTCTCGCAATACCTTTTCCCTCTCTTAAATCTTTAAGCGATCTCATAAGGCGCTCTTTATTGTTTGGGGAAGCAAATAGATAACTGGTTTCTTTGATAGAGCTGTATTCATCAAATGAAATAACTACAACATTTTGACCATTTTCTTTATGCATAACTACTTCCTCGTTGTCAAAAAAGACTTTATTGAAGATAACGTCTAAATTTGTAGACGCTTCAGAAAAGCTTACTATCTGCATGAACGCTCCTTTGCTAATTAGCTATTACTTCTTGTTTCTCTTCTTTCGGTAAATATTTCGCAACTTTTTTGGCTT
>DYNY01000019.1 GCA_020720815.1 Candidatus Elulimicrobium sp.
CCAAACCGCATCATCTCTTTAATCATTCTTCCTCCTCGACGAAGTAAGCTATTCTTCTTCGTATGGACCTTACGCATTTCTTGATCCAAGTCGCTCTTTATGACGTCCACTGCTGCTTCAAAAGTCTCTTGCGTTGTTTCTGCTCGATATAACACTCCCGCTACCCAGATGTTAACCTCCACCCGACAAATAGGACCAGTCTTTTGTGGCGCCTCTTTTTCAAACTCTACTTCTACTCGAACATCGCTCTCATCTCCCACATACTTTTCCAAAACCGCTAACTTCTGACCAACAAACTGATGAATTGAACTATTAGTACCACTATTGGTGTGCTTAAATGTAATGTTCTTAAATGCCATATGTTTTATCTTAACTTTATAGCTAATCTCCTACTGATAAAATTTTACGACTGCTGTGGTGTCCTGAAATCATTCTGACCTGACTAACAGGAACTTGGTATTGCTTGGCCATTAATTGTCTAACTCTCGAATTAGCCAAGTTTTGTTCGGCTGGTTCTTTTACCCTTATTTCAAATCGTGCTTCACCAATTTCTTTAACTACTTCTTTTTTTACTCCTGGATAAACCACCACTTTAATGTACATAACTACCCTTCGCAGGACAAACAAGCATTATCACTAATATGTATACGCACCTTAGCTGGAGTTTTAATTTTTCCATATTCTTTTTGCAGGTGTGCCACAATATCATCAGACTCGTAAAGCTCAATATTGTGTTCCGTATCAATTAAATACGGCACCTGCAACTTACCTCCAAAGGCAACTAGTTCAGCTTGTAAAGTAGTATCATTAATATCCTTCATTTCTACTTCAAGCTCTAAACGTTCAATCACAGCCATAACACGCCGACAAAAAGCACAGGTCGGTCTAAAATACAGTGTAAGCATAGGCAACAAATTACTTGATAATGACTACATTATACTACCTTTCCTCAGAGTCACCATCCACAACTACTAAAAACAGTTATTTCTTGAATATTTTAGTATTTTCTGTACAATACATCCACTTACTAAAACGTCACTGTTTGAGTAGGTAAAAAATAAAGTAGCAAGGTAGCTATCTTCCGCGGTAGCTCAGTGGTAGAGCAGGTCGCTGTTAACGACTTGGTCGTAGGTTCGAATCCTACCCGCGGAGCCCTTTAAGAATACCCATATTTATATGGTTATTTTTTATTCAGAGTTGATACCCCGAGAGAATCAGTTCTGCAACTATTTACCACGCAACTTCTACGAAAGAGTAGCTACCTTAAACTCTCCAAGAATATCATCTGGTTCAGAAAATTCAGCTGTTGCCAAATACAGATGTCCACTTTCACGCCCTAATACCAAACAACAAAGCGTACCAGGGTGCTCTTCACTAAAATACACTCCATCTTTATCTTCCAACATCAGTTCAAGCTCTTCTGCTAAAACACCCATTCTCTCAACGACAGCATTTTTAATACTGTCTTCATAGCGCCTAGCTAAACCATGTGGTCCCGTTTCCATATCTGGTTTCTCCATATTTTCCATATTCATATTTTATACCATATTACTTTTATTTGTCATTCGTCCGAGTAATTTGGCATTATTAATCCTCACAGCACTCAGTCTTGAAAAATTTTCTTTAAACTGATCCAGAGTGAGAACTATTAGTTTTGTGGTATCCCAAGGATTAATAACTGTAACCAACTTATTCTGTGAGTCAACAGCAGAGATTGAATACGCATGTCCCGGAACCAAGTACGTTGACGTACCTTCTACACGATACTTATTAGACAACCCTCCAGCATCATGTTTTGTACTTACTGTTGCAATGTGTGTTTCAGGATCAAAATTCTCTAAGTAGTGATCCAAATACGCAAGATTTTCCTCGTCTATTGATTGTAGTCCGGGATAGATAATCTTTTCATTTTGAGCATACGTTGCGGAATCAATTGAGTACCTAACAAAATTATCACCCCCTAACCGGGTTAGTGCCTCATCACCATGCCCTCCTTCAGAAGCCAAACGATCGACACTACCAAACTTATGTTTCATATAGGCTGCTTCCAGGGCTTGAAATCCTTCATTACCAGAAAGTGAACGTAATTGGCGACGTAAATCAAGAGAAATTTTACCTGGAACCTTCTTGAAAAATCGATTATTATTCTGAGCGCCTATTTCTTCTTGAGTAATTTTAACCACATCACTTTGTTCACCCAATAACGGAATTTTAATTTCCCAACTACCGTCACTTTGACGCAACATTGATGCTCTGCAAATCGTTTCAAAATTTGGTGATCGACTCAGAGCGTGAATAGCAGCCACTAAGTAGCAGTCACCGATATTAGACTGTTTTAATTCTGGCCCAGCATCAAAATCTTCGGCTGAAATAAAGTACGTATTAAATTCTTCTTTTGTGAGCGTGAACAGCCCTCTCCCCTCAAACACTCTAGTAGCCTCCTCACGCGCTTCTTTTATAACTTCAGGTCTTATTTCTCCTTCGCGATTTTTTATATCTTCTATCGTGGTCTGATATTTTTCAGAAATTTCTGTTTTAGAATATTTTCTCGTCTGAAGTCCAGTATAATTAAGAAGGTTTTCCCACTTCTCTTTCAGTGTTGCGATAACCCTTGTCACTCCTAGCTCAGTCCGAACTTCTTGTATCATTTCTGGCGGCAAATGAAACTCACTCTCAATAGTAGACATCTCCGCATCAATTATCTCAGGAAACCCTTCAGTAGATTCCCTTTCCTCCACTTGTTGGTTAGAGAACTCTCCTGTGTTTAAAGGTTCATTTACAATGAATTCACCTTCACTACCATTCATTACAGCAGGAGTATCTTCACTATTCGTAGATTCTTGAAGTGACGCAGAAAAATCAAAGGCTTGCTCCGACTCACCTTGGGGAGCACTCATATCATTAGGCGCAGCCTCAAGCCCAGCTTGAACTGGTTCGTCTGTCACCCGAACCTCATGCATGAGCGGGTCATCTGCTACTAAATCTACGTATGAAACATCGGCCGTTTCGGTCACTATACGGGGCGGAGTGTCTGGAACTTCCTTAATTATGTAAATTGAATCAAGGTAATCACCATCTACTGCTTCATACTCAGGCTCTTTAATTACTTTCTGTTGTATTTTAAAGTCTTCCATATGAATCACTTTTCAAGACAATCTGTTTCTCAAGCCATTCAATTTCCTTTTTTTGTAGAGCTTCGCGATACGTCTCTAAAAAAAGTTGTTTTTCCTTCAGCAAGACCTGTCGAGCCGTTCCAAAATCCTCTTGGAGTAAGAGATTAAAATCTTTTAAAAATGCCTCATCCATGTTTAATATTGTAACATCCATGTTTAATATTGTAACATTTTAGTTTTGGTTTAATAGTCTGCTTAAATGAAAAGAGAACAAACGCAGAGACCGCTAATGCCCACATTTTCCAACAGTATTCCACCTGATAGGGTCTTTCTTGCTTAAACATCAACATGCCGTCCTTTCGCAGGTCAGGTACCATCACTTTGCTATCATTATGCATATACCACGTTCGATAGCCTAAAACAATTGAAGCCCTTGAAAAAGGGTTATATAGCGCTTTTTTCTATATACCTCCGAGAGGATTCAATTTTTACTAAATTTGGTTAAAAACACTCCTTCAGGACTTGACAATATTTTATTATCTGCTATACTATAAAAGTCGACCAAAGAAGGGTTGACGGACGCATGGAGGTTTTGACCTTGCCCATGACTCAAGTCCTTAAAAGGCATACCCAGTGAGAGTGAACTTTGCTTGTAAAAGTTCCTGGGTATCTGTTCCTAAACAAGCTTATCGTCTCTCAAATTACTCGGCCAAGTACAGCGAATGGATTCTCTAGGTCGAGAAAATAACAGAGGAAAGAAACCGGCTGTGAAAGCCAAACGGTAAAGAGAATCTGGGTTGTGATACCCTGCGCTCCGGCTAAATTTCACCAGATCTGCAGATCTGTCACCAGGGCCATGCGACACATCGTTGCATGGCCCTTTTCTATTTTATACAGGCCGACATAGAAGGTCTCCAAGGACCCAACCAGGTCCGCGCAGTCAATCGCCTTCGTTTCCTCAACATCAATCCCGAACTCATATCGACACTGCGTCAGTAGCAGCTGACGGTTCAAAGGAATTCGTACAGGCCGAAGTAGCAATTGTCCTCTATGCCATGAAACTCTGGTCGGTCGAGGAGGGCCGTTGCTCTCGAACGGCCTAAACGGTAAACGACCCTACCCAAAGGCAAACCATCACTGAACCACCACCAGGTGGAAGAAAGGACTATCATCCCGACTCAACCACTATGGTATGGTGGTTCTTTCTTTTTTATATACAAGTTTTCAAACATCCAGCTCAAAGCCGGTTATTGTATAAGAGCCAAAAGCCTTTTCCTTAACCCCTTTTTAAATAAACTTTAACAAAAGCACTTTTTAGTTCACTCGCTTTAGCAGAAAGTAAATCAATTTGTCCATTTCTTGCTAATTCAACAACCTCCTCTAGCCTTATTCTAATACTTTGTATCTCTGAATCATTAACAACTTCTTCAACGGCCTTTAATTTTGTGTCAACTTCGGGATATAAAATAAGTAGCTGTTTGGCATCTTTTGCATCAGCTGATGCAATTATCTTTTCCATAGCATCATGAAAATCAACCAAAGTTACGGCAAGCATTGAGAAATTATTCCTCTTCAAAAGATCTTGGAAGATTGGACGAATTGCCTCAAAACTAGTATGCGATTGTGTTAAGTCACCAGTGTAAACATTATCTTTTAATGAACCAATTATGTCAGATATTTTTTCCAAATCAGAATTGAATCGTTGATCTGCTTTTATAGCATAAGGGTGATAGGTGGTATATTTTGAATAAAATATTGAATACTCACCAACAAGCCTATTGTAGTTGTCCACAGCCTCCACTCTTTTGCCTTGTCCAGTATAAAAAAGAATTTGTTTGTAGTAATTATTCATTTGACTATAATCGTCTAAGAAAAATTTCTTAGTAAAGAATGCACTATAATAACTACCAGCCGTTGCAATAGCAATAAATAGAACGACAAAGATAACCTTTGCATAAATCGATAACGGCTTCGACTCAATTCGAAGTGTTTTTATCTTAAAAAGCTTATATAAGGCACAGAATCCAGTGATAGCTGTTATAAGACTTATAATACCTGCAACATAAAACACCGCTTGCCATATACCACCAAACCAGAAATATGCTCCTATAATAAATATTTCGGCAACAAATAAACGCATCAAGCGATCAATCACGCTCTCATTTTTTAAACCCTGTAATTTCATATTTATTTTAGAAGTTGTGCAAAGGCTTCTGGTTGAAATCCTACTATAATGTTCCCATTGATATCGATAACAGGCACGCCCATCTGACCACTTTTCTTAACCATTTCCTGGGCTTTAGCTCTATCTTGTGTCACATCAATATCTTCAAACGAAACATCGTTTTCCTTAAAGTATTCCTTAGCATACACGCAGTACGGACAGGTTGGTGTCGAGTAAACTATAACTTTGTTATTTTTTGTATTCATATTTATTTTATTTTAGTTTTGTCAGTAAATTAATAATTATTTGTATTTACAAACAAACTTTTTCAGATCATTTACAAACTTATCTTTAAGAAGTTCATAGCAAATCCTTTTACCTTCACGAATAGGTACCACTAACCCTTCTTTTGACATAACCTGAAGGTGATGGGATACAATAGCTATACTCATATCCAATTCTTTTGCTATATCTGATACACACACTTTTTTCTTACCAAAGATAATGCACAGGATTTTTAGCCTGCTTTCATCCCCGGCAGTACGCATTAATTTTGCCAATTCATTCAAATGCATATTTGAATATGTTATACTATATAAAAATCGAAGTCAAGCAGAAATATTCGGGGCTTTAAAATTAAAATGAGCTACCCCGATGCAAGCATGCGGGGTAAAGATGGAAAATAAATAAAAACACCAAAATCCACAGCTGGGCGCCCAGTGTTAAGTCTTTGCTTATAATTATTTTTTTCATATTTTTTAATGAAAATTGATAAGAACACTATCGACTTAGTGGATTCCTGAACTACATTGTAATCTATCAGTATTAGCCTAATATGATCCTACTAGTAGACTCTGCTTAGCCTTAATTATTATATATAGCAAATATTACTTGATTAGTTAAATCCTCTTGGCATTTATATTTAATGACCCCATATTATTTCAATGAAATAATCTAACTTAATTGGCGTATTATAGTTTGGACTGAAGCCAGCTAGAATAACTGGATAAATTGTTGAATTACTTATTTATATAATAGAAATGAATAAAAATATTATTTTTGTGGCAGTGATTGCTCTATTGGTTGGTGGTATAGGGGGATATTCTATTGGCTTGCATACGGAGAATTCTTTTAACTTTAGAATGTTAGATGAATATGACAAAAAAGGTAACTCGTACGGAATGCACCAAATGCCTACTGGGCGAATGATGTCAAATAAAGATGGGGACATGCCGATGATGGGACATATGAGTGCTGTAGTAGGAAGTGAGCAAGAATTTATCGAAAGTATGATTCCTCACCACCAAGAAGCTATTGCTACCGCCAAAGAAATCTTGGCACGCGGTGGCACAAAACCAGAAATACGCACCTTAGCGGAAAATATAATTGCAGCCCAGGAAAAAGAAATTACTGACATGAAGCAATGGTATCAAACTTGGTATGGAAAAGAATACCAAGACATGGGCACTTATCAGCCAATGATGCGCAATCTGCTAACTCTAAACAATGAGGTACTAGACCGTACCTTTCTCGAAGATATGATTCAACATCATATGGGAGCAATCATGATGGCACATGGTATCCAATCTCATATTGAACACCCGGAAATAACTAATTTAGCTAAATCCATCATAAACAGCCAAACAGACGAAATTGAACTCATGCGAAAGTTACTCGAGAACCTGTAAGAGGGTTTTATGGACCAAACAAAAAACGCCGAGACTGGCGTTTTTTGTTTAATAAAAAAATCTAATTCGTCTCTTTGCTATATATAAAGAAGACTAATATTCTCACAACTAAACCAAAATTTGTTTTTAAAAAAAACTTCACGTATAATGGTGATATTATAGTGCTATGAACATGTTCTCTAGACAAAATCAAGAAGAAAACTCAGAGCTGATATTGTCTGATGAAGAATTAAACAAAAACCTTCCTAAAGAAGATAATGGCATTATTGAAATAATCCGTTTTTCTATTATCGCCCTTTTGATTGTTATCCCAGTGCGAATGTTCATAGCTCAGCCATTTATCGTTTCTGGTGCATCAATGGCCGAAACTTTTCATACTGGTGAGTATTTAATAGTAGACCAAGTTAGTTACTACCTAAACGACCCAAGCCGTGGTGATGTAATTATATTCCGTTACCCAAGAGACCCTTCTAAATACTTTATTAAAAGGGTCATTGGTCTACCAGGTGAAACAATTATCATCGAAAACAGTCAAGTAATGATTAAAAACGAGGCTCATCCAGAGGGGTTCTACCTAGATGAGCCATATGTTCGATCAATGCGTACACCAGAGCGAATCGAGCAAGTTCTTGGTAGTCGAGAATATTTTGTTATGGGCGACAACCGTGACGAGAGTTCGGACTCAAGAGCTTGGGGAGTATTACAAAAAGAACGAATTGTTGGCAGGGCTTTCTTGCGCTTATTCCCACCCCGCGCTGTAGATATCCTCCCTGGAGCGACGAGTGAAAATAATATGGGGATTATTAACTAAAGTATTTAAGTTCAGCGCTATGAAATACTCAACTACAGATTTTCTAAAAGTAGCCACCTGTACCGCTGAACATTTTGGTTTTAAAACTGCCGACAGACTAAAAAAAGACCCCCTTTGTCGCGAGTGTTCTGTAGAGCTTCCCCACTCTGTCACCGACTCGGAAATAGACCATGATTTACATGGTGGTATATGGCCAGGTTCTGTCGTTACTTTTTGTGAAAGTAATTTACACGCTCTGAAAAGCCCCGTCTTAATGTACTCTCTGGAAAATATTCCCAATACGAGCGATTCCGCTCTTACCCTTAATATTTTTAATGTCCCCAAAAGTATTGCTGAGGCAATCTTAATTCAGGCTTGTCGGTCACTACTACTTGAACTAGGTCATAGCGAGCATGTTGTTCGGATTAATTCACTTGGCGATAGTGAATCTGCTACTCGTTATACCCGAGAACTGACCACTTTCTTGCGAAAAAGACTTGATATAATGTCACCTAATGCCCGAGAGAAAATGAAGCAACATCCACTTTTGGCCCTAGCTGAACTAATAAACGAAAAACATGAGCTAGCTCAAAAGAGTCCTAACCCTCTAGAATTTTTAAGTGACCACAGTCGCAAACATTTCCGCGAAATCGTAGAGTACCTAGATATGAGCGAGGCTCCTTATGAAATTGACCCGAAGATGATCGGTCACCATGAACTTTATTCTGATGCACTATTCTCAATTGATGATTCAACCGATCTAATGGGTGACGAAACCACAAATATCACTACTCGCGGTGGACGTTTTGATGAATTCTTTTTCCGCAAGACTAAAAGCCATACTCCAGCTGTAGGAGCAGTGATAACCCTAAAAAACAACAAAGCTGTAACTCGAATGCCTAAGTCCAAACCAACTCCTTCTTCTATTTATGTGGTGCAACTTGGTTTTGGACCAAAAATGCGCAGTTTAATGATTATTGATGAACTTAGACGATCTGGCATACCAGTTGAGCACAATTTGGCCAGCGATTCACTTTCTGCTCAACTTAGAGATGCAGAAGTCCGTGGTTTTAGATACACCATCATCATAGGACAAAAGGAATACGTAGATCAAACTGTCATCCTTAGAGATATGTTAGAGCGTAGCCAAGAGCAAATATCTGTAGACCAAATGACAAAAAAGCTTAAGCGCCAAATTCTGGGAATGAAAGTGGCCTAAAGTCAGAATTACTTGCTTTGTTTTAGCCTAAATGTTATGCTCTTTCCCACATATGGCAATAAACGTTGAAGTAGAAAAAAATAACAATGAAAGTAGCGCTAACGTAATCAGACGCTTTACTAAGCGTGTCCAGGGTGCTGGTATTATCCAAAAAGTACGCACCGGACGCTATTACAGTCGCATCAAGAGTGAAAACGTACAGCGCATGGCTAAGCTTAAGAAACTAGGTAAGAAAGAAACCTACGAAAAAATGCTTAAACTCGGAAAAGTAAAAGAGCAAAAATCATACCGCCGCTAGACATTCTCAAAACTTCTCTACTCCGAGGGGTTTTGTTTTTTTAGGGGTGTGTCATACTGGCTATATGCCTCAATATACTTTTACTCTTTTCAGTACTATCAGTCACTACCCAAAATTTCCTTATCAAGAAATGAAAGATGCCGTATTAGGTAAATCATATAACCTATCCGTCGCCTTTATTGGCACAAAACGGGCTCAAACCCTCAACCAAACTTACCGCAAAAAGACCTACGTACCAAACGTCCTATCTTTTCCACTAGATGAAAAGAATGGCGAAATTTTTATTTGCCCAAAAATTTCTTACGGGGAGGCTAAAGATTTTAATTTATCAAAAGATGGTTATATTGCATTTCTCTTTATCCACGGTTTGCTACATTTACAGGGTCATGACCATGGCGATACAATGGAAGCCCTCGAGCGACGTTTTATAAAAAAATTCGCTATTACTTAGTTATTTATCATTATGATGGCTGATCGCATTATTACAGGTATCGATGTCGGAACCTACCAAGTTAAGGTAGCTATTGCTCGTGTACCAAAAGGTAAAGGTGATCGAGTTATTCCAGAAATAATTGGTACCGGATACGCTGAAAGTCGCGGACTAAAAAGTGGCTACATTATGCAAGAGGATGATGTAGCTCGCAGTATAAAAAGTGCCATTGTACAGGCAGAAAAAAGTGCTGGGGTTTTAGTCAAAAAAGCGCACATAGCCATTGGTAGTATTGGTCTTGAGGAGATCTATTCGCGAGGCGAGATTATCCCAACCAGAGCTGATTCTGAGATAACCACCGCTGATCTAGAAAAAGTTATGCAAGATAGCGAAGATAGAATTATTGATCATATTCCAAATCGTAAAATTCTCCATAGTATTCCCCTACGCTATCTAGTTGATGGCAATGAAGTCTTAGGTAGACCACAAGGTATGCGTGGTACTAAACTTGAGGTAGATGCTCTTTTTATTACAACTTACGAACAACACGTAAATGATTTGATCGGGACTATTGAAAGTATCGGAATTTATGTAGAAGACATAATAGCTTCTCCGCTAGCAGCTAGTTTTGTTATGCTCAGCAAGACACAAAAACGAGCTGGTTGTGTTCTTACCAACATTGGCGCTGAAACTACTTCAATTGTTGTATTTGAAGACTCTACTCCTATCTCACTACGCATCTTTCCAATCGGTTCAAATGATATCACTAACGATATTGCTCTAGGACTTAAGGTACCACTTGAAGAAGCTGAGAAGATTAAGCGTGGTGGTATGACTAGTGCTACTTTTTCAAAAAAACGGTTGGACGAAATAATAAACTCCAGACTTTCTACAATATTCACTTTGGTCGATACACAACTTAAAAAAATTAAACGCGATGGTCTTTTACCAGCCGGTGTCATTCTAACCGGTGGTGGTTCAAATACTTTTTCTGTAACCGAAATTGCTAAAAATATTCTTTCCCTTCCAGCTCGAACTGCCACGCTTGAAATAGGTAAAAATACGAAAGTAAAAGATGCTTCTTGGGCAGTAGCTTATGGTCTTTGTATGTGGGGAGCGAGTGATACCCAAGAAACTTCTACTATTGGTACAGTTAAACAAACTAAACACAGTATCCTCTCCTGGCTTAATCAATTTTTGCCCTAAATTTAAATTCCAGTCAATCACACGAATGGTAGAAAAGTCAATATCGTGACAGATACTGTAGTTACCTGTATGATTACGGAACTTATTAATGATAGTACAGAGTGGTGAGTACATAGGTAATTTATACATATTATGGAACAGATAAAATCAGACGTTGAATCATTCGCCCGAATCCGAGTGGTAGGTGTTGGGGGTTCAGGTGGCAATGCTGTCAACTACATGGTTTCAAACAAAGTTAAGGGGGTTGAATTTATTTCCATCAACAGCGACGCTCAAGATCTTCATCATTCACTAGCTAAGAAAAAGATTCACGTTGGTAAAAATCTTACCCGTGGACTTGGTGCTGGCGGAAATCCTGATATGGGACGTCGAGCCGCTGAAGAAACCCGGGAAGAAATTGCTAATGCAATCAAGGGTTCAGATATGATATTTATCACTGGTGGAATGGGTGGTGGTACCGGTACTGGTGCTGCACCAGTGGTAGCCAAAATCGCTCGCGAAAGTGGCGCCTTAACTGTAGGTGTAGTTACCAAACCATTTCTCTTTGAAGGGCAAGAGCGTATGCGACTTGCACTACAAGGTATTGAGGAGCTTAAACGAGAAGTAGATGCCCTCATTACTATCCCTAACGACCGACTCCTAGCTATAGTTGACCGTGAGACTACTGTCAAAAATGCATTTGAACAATGCGATGATGTACTTAAACAAGCAGTTGAAGGTATTTCAGACCTAATCACTATGCCTGGTATTATCAACGTCGACTTTGCCGATATTCGTAGCGTCATGGAAAATGCTGGCTCAGCCCTTATGGGTGTTGGTGTATCAAGTGGCGAAAAAAGGGCTGAGGAAGCCGCTAAATTAGCTATTAACTCTCCCTTACTTGAGGTATCAATTACTGGCGCAAAAGGTGTCCTCTTTGCTATCGCAGGCGGTGATGACCTAGCCATGCTCGAAGTGCAAGATGCTGCCCGTGTGATTACCGAATCAATTGACCCTCATGCCAAAGTTATTTTTGGTGCAATTAAGGATGATAAGTTAAAGAAAAATGAAATCAAGGTAACTGTGATAGCTACAGGCTTCCCAGAAGAACCCACTAATTCTCATAGTGGTAACATAGCTAGAAGAGCTCCAGTAGCGGCACCTACCCATCACCCTGAACCTGAAGATGAGGCGGTGGTGGAAAGCAGAGGGAAAATTTTTAATTCCCTTTCAATGCCAAAACGCCCTGAACCTGAAGTATCTACTGACCCAGTAATCAATCATCAATCAAGACCAGTAGAAATGCCTAAACGAGACCCTAAACCAGTTGATCCTATGGATGAAGATGATGATGGTGATTGGGGTGCGGTTCCAGCTTTTTTACGACGTTCAAAACTTAAGTAGAAATAAGAAGTGAAAAGCACAACTATATTTTACTTATGCAGACGCTTAGTTGAATGCGACCATACAAAGAGCAGTCAACTGTAGTGACCTGCCAAATATTTTTTAACAAAACCCTTCACCTACCCTCGTTAAGGGTTTTGTTTGTTGTCTGCCCATAAGGTACAATAGCCTCACTACGAAATAATTATATGAATGATATGTATGAACTAGCGATTATTGGAGGTGGTCCAGCTGGCACAGCGGCCGGGATCTACGCTTCACGAAAACAGCTTAATACTCTATTTATAACTAAAGAGTGGGGTGGGCAAAGTGTCGTATCAACTGAAATCCAAAATTGGATCGGTACGCCTGCTCTTAGTGGCCAACAATTAGCTACTGACCTAAAAAACCACCTCATCACCTACGCCAGTAACTTCGTTACTATAAAAGAAGGAAACCTGGCGACAAAAGTAGAAAAAAAAGATGACTACTTTACCATTACCGTAAGTTCAGGAGAAAGTTATGCGGCTAAAGCTATTTTAATTGCTTCTGGTTCAAAACGTCGTCAACTACCGGCTAAAAATGCTGAACTGTTCGAACATAAAGGACTTACCTATTGTGCTAGTTGCGATGGCCCAGTATTTGCCGGACAATCAGTAGCTGTTATTGGTGGAGGCAATGCTGCCTTTGAAACAGCCGCTCAACTTCTGGCATATGCTAAAGATGTCACTCTTTTGCAAAGAAATGACACCTATAAAGCTGATCCCGTTACAGTTGAGAAAGTTCTTTCTCACCCTAATATGAAGGGGTTGCTTAATGTTGATGTCCTAGAAATTATAGGTGACCAATTTGTTTCTGGATTAAAGTACCAAGATAAAAATAATAACACTGAGGGGACACTTTCAGTAGCAGGAATATTTATCGAAATTGGCATGCTACCAAACACTGACTACCTAGATGGCGTAGTGGCTAAAGATGAATATGGTCGAGTAATAATTGATCCATGGACACAAAAAACCGAAACCCCGGGCATCTGGTCGGCTGGCGATTGTACCAACGTGCTATATCATCAGAACAATATCGCCGCTGGCGATGCTGTACGTGCACTAGAAGATATTTACGTCACCCTTAGAGCTCGCTAAATTCCCAGCCGATACGCAAAAAGCGCCCCTCCAGGCGCTTTTTGCTTTTTGTACAACGTAGAGTTGGCTTGCACGCTTTGCTCGTAGCCTCGAGCCTTGTATGGGTATACTTCACCACCGTGCAAACCTATCACTAGCTTCTCATATAAGGAAAAAGAGTCAATGATTCATAAAAACCTTATTTTAGGCCATACTGTGTATAAACCTGTGCATAAAGACTGTATAATCCTGTTGAAAATATCGGTATAAACCTAGGTAAAAGTCTGGGTATAGCCATTTGACTTTTACTAATGACTTTAAGCAAATTTCACCAATATTTCGGTAAATATATCTAGAATAAATTCTCCACAAAGTAGCTATCTGACTGGTGCTTTCCATAAAAACTGTTACTATGTGACGGTTCATTTGGCCACATATCAAGAATACAAATAGAACAAAAATAAATGGCCCCATCGTCTAACGGCTAGGACACTTGGTTCTCATCCAAGAAATCGGAGTTCGATTCTCCGTGGGGTCACATAC
>DYNY01000031.1 GCA_020720815.1 Candidatus Elulimicrobium sp.
TGCTAATTTAATGCGTAATGTTGCGACACTAGGAGTTTTTAATGAAAGGGATAGGTTTTTATTCAAAAATAAAATTACCGTTGAAAATGCAAATGGTGACGAAGAAAAAGTTAGGAACCTTTTGGAGTCGTGGTATTTAGCTAAAACGCCAATGGAGGAAAATGTAACCAACCTGATTAGAGGGGATGTTAAGAATATTAAGAAATCGGAAAAATTATTAGAGGCGCTAGGGACAGTTGAAGATATAGAAAGAACTTACCTCAGACAAAGACTCCATACACATTTTAGGATTGCATCTGAAATGTTAGGTGAATTTTCTTTACATGATGAAAATAAGAAATTAAGTCCTCAACAAAAGATGATTGCTGAGGCTGTGTTCAAGGAAGATAAGATTGTTATAAAGCACTCATGCGATATCATTTCTTATCTTCTCGCTAGACGAAGAACCGAAGAGGACACTAACATATTCTCGGAACAAATACATGATCGAATGCCACTACCAGAAAAAGTTGTAAGGGAACTGCTAGCAAGGAGAATTTTGGAAAGTAATATAGTTTTGTCATATTTACATAATGATAGAGCAACTCTTGGGAAAAATATTAGAGATTATTTACAATTAAATACAAGTAAACTACAACAGCAGTCGTTTATCTCCCTGGTCAGGAATGGGGGTGTTTTAGCTAATTCTAATCAAGATACACACCCTTTATTGTTAGATATAATAATGAATAAACTAGGATATACATTTCTTCATAACCAGTATTTGCTGGTTAATTATCAATAGTTCTAAACTGTTTCTCCCTGCTACACTGTTAACAGTACACTTTTTCTACTTACATTATGACTTCAACCATTCTCGTCACTGGTGCAGGTGGGTATATCGGCTCTGTGGCGACTTCATTGTTGCTGAAGGAAGGCTACAGCGTTGTTGCTGTCGATAACTTCTCTACGGGCTTTCGAGGACCGATAAATATATTGACTGAGGAGTATGGACCTGAACAACTTGTGTTATATCACCAAGATCTTCGGGAACCTCTTGATGAGGTTTTTAAAAGCAAACCTATCGATGCAGTAATCCACTACGCAGCCCATTGCAGTGTCAACGAGTCTATGGAACAGCCGGAGAAATACTTTTCCAATAATGTTGGCGGGATGCAAAATCTTTTAGCTGCCATGATCAAACACGGGGTAGGGAAGATAGTCTTTTCTTCCACCTGTGCAGTCTATGGTGAGACTAAAACAGTGCCTATAGTTGAAAATCATCCGTGTGCTCCTACCAATCCCTACGGAGCTTCCAAAAAGATCGCTGAGGAGCTTCTGGGTTGGTACGATCAGTTACGTAGTATACGTAGTGTTGCTCTTCGTTACTTCAATGTGTGCGGTGCTACAGACGACGGTACTATCGGCGATGCAAAGAAACCTTCACCACACTTGATGCAAAATGCTGTTCGTGGGGCTCTTGGTATTGAGCCATTTCATCTTACTTGTCCAACGGTGGATACCCCTGACGGGACGCCCATTCGTGATTATGTGAATGTTGTCGACCTTAACCTCGCACACGTGAAAGCGTTACAATATCTCGAAAAAGGGGGAACGAGTGAGATTATTAATATTGGTACTGGTACAGGAAATTCAGCATTAGAGATTGTTGAAATGGTAGAAAAAGCTACGGGGAAATCTATAGAAAAGCGTAAAGGTGAAACACGCAAAGGCGAGTATGCATCAATGGTTGCTGGTACAGAAAAGGCTAAACGCTTATTAGCTTGGGAACCACAACGAAACATTGCAGAGAGTATTCAATCAATGCTTTTATGGTATACGAAACAACCCCATGGATGGGAACGATAATGTGTACTTCGGTAGATAGTAGTAAGCAGTAAGGAAAAATGTTTTCCTAGTTGCTTACTACTTACTATTAAATTCTTAAGGAGTTCATCATGAAAATCACCAAAAACGAAGGTCCAGTAGACAGAGCAATTCGCGTGGTAGTAGGCATTGCTGCACTAGCATTTGGCTATTTGAAACTACAAGGCGCTCTACAGATTGTTGCCTATGTTGTCGGCGTTGCAGGATTGGCTACGGGAATTTTTGGGTTTTGTGGCTTGTATACCATTCTTGGCATAAATACATGTGCGGTGAAGAAACAGTAAACAAAAAATATTCCAACGATATACTCACTGGACAAAAAAAACACCTAAGTAGGTGTTTCGTAAAACAAACGGCTTGCCATCCGAAGCCTTGGCGTAGGATGGCTGGGGGACAGGGATTCCCCCTTTTGTAGGGGGTAAACTTCTCATCCCTGAACCCAGAAAGTATTTCAGTAAAATTGGCTG
>DYNY01000032.1 GCA_020720815.1 Candidatus Elulimicrobium sp.
AAAAAATAAAGAGACCGATATAACACCAGCAGACGATCACTCGTCTGCTGGTGTATCACTAAATAATTAAATATTAGTCTTTCTTAGAAGTCTGTGTAACATAACGATCGCCGTTTTCAAACATGCAAACTTCTGCATAATAAATTACCGCAGCAGCAAGTTTATAATTAGAATCGGTTAAGAAACCAAACAAACGGTTTACAGTCGCAACATTTTTCTGCATTACTTTAGCTGAAGCTTGCATAGCTTCTCTAGAAGCAGACTTATCAACACCTTCCGATGTGTCTGTTTTGACCACATCTTTGTACTGACTAGCCTTTTCAACTAACTTGTTAAGAGCTTTAACGTTATCATCAAGCTTGGAAAGTAAATTTTTACCTACCTTGCTAGAAGAATGAGCGCCATCAACTAAAGATTTAACATCATTCAATGATTTCTTTATTTGGTCTTTTTTATTAGTTAATTCAGTTTCTTCTGCACGGAAGTGAGTTGAATCAATCACACCAATAAAGTTAACACTGGTAAGAAGTTCACCCTTGAGATTAAGTTTATTGTCTTTGTTTATAACACTGGACTCAACGATATTGCCACCATAGAAAGGACCTTCTTTATCAGAAGGGGTTTCTGTAAAGAAACCTTCTCCAGATGATGTTTTGACATCATCAAAAACAGCGGAGTTACCAGTAATCCTGCCTATAAGATCAGCCGTGTTTTTAACGTTAACGTCAATTATCGCTGTTTTTGCCGCAGTAACAGAAGTATGTAATCTAATAAATCCGTCAATGTCTGAAATGGTAAGAAGTTTTTGTCTAGAATTGAAAACAAAACCGCCCAACTTACCTTTAGTAGTTATTTTTTTTAGACCAGAAGCAAAGTCAGCGTCTTCAAGTTTCTTTATTGTTCTGTCAATGGCATTTTTAATGGCTTTTTCTTTATTGAAAAGACCAGTAACGAAATCTCTTACTTTGTTCCACATATTAGAGAAAAAGATTTTAACCTTTTCCCATATTTTAGAAATAAAAGTTCCTACTCCTTCAGAAGCATAACGGGTGTTAGCCAAACGAGAGGAGGTAGAGCCGAAGGACTCAGATGCAACCATCAACGTATTAGCGTGACTCTCAGCACCGATCTTAGAGAGGATGTTGCGGATGGAGATACGTGCCATTTCAGCGGCTACTGGGTCTAAACCAGTGCCAGCCTCAACAGACTGGTCCATCACGTCTTTAACTTCACCAAGTTCCTGAGTGGCTTCAATGCCGTCAGTTACAGACAAAGCGGTTTCTTCAATACCAGATACTTCAGTGCCTACTTCTTCGGCTACAGTAGCCGCAGCAGCCGATTCACCACCAGTGGTTTCATCTACACCGCCGATCATTTCATCTTCAAGCGCGAACAATTTCATACGTGACATACGAGGTCTCCTATCAAGGTTGTGTTGGTTAAATTGTTACCATATAATAATATTGTTAATATATGTACTAAACATCCTAATTGAAAGATAAAAAAAGAACACCCTGATTAAAGGGGTGTTCTTTTAGAATTACAGGAGAACGGTTTCCCCGTCCTCCTGTGTGAGGGATAGGAAGTAGACTTTTCCGTCTACTTCCTCCACTGCCACACCACTGACAAGATCAGTGGTGTGGCAGACTTGGGCGACGCATTCAAATGTGCCGCCCACAATTTGGAGGACGTATAAACGCCCTCCTTCAGCAACGGCAATATACATGCCGTTGCTTAATCCCATCCTCAGCTCATAAATCATAACAAATCCTCCGCTCAGTTGTTGATATCCGTAATCCCCTGGGCAACCAGGATTACGGATAACCCATTCCTCAGCCCCTTAAGATGAAGGAGTCTGGGGTATGGGTTTTGTTAAAAGAACAACCTCGTATTGTCCGTTTGTCCGGGTTTAGAATAAACCCCTCTTTACTCACCTGCAGTTAAAAACAATTTATGATTTAACTAAATTATAACTTTTGGTAATCACGCCTTTAGCGGCAGAACCAGCAATATACGAATTAATCCATATATTGTTGCCATTAGCTAAGCGACGTATATGTCCTCTCCTAAGATGTTGTCGCTGCGTTACACCAGAGCCACCTAAAGACTCTGATGCGACTTTTGTCTCACCAGGCACCTCTAATGTCAGAACTTTGGTTTCGTAAAAAGGCAGTTTCTTCTCAGCTAATCTTT
>DYNY01000033.1 GCA_020720815.1 Candidatus Elulimicrobium sp.
CTAAACGCTCTGCCTTGCGAATATTGGTGTAAACTTTCTTGATACTAGAATTTCCTGAGGCCACTTCAGCTTTTTGCTCTTCAGTACCTTGTTGTTGAATTTTATCGTACTGAAAAGCGGTCATATGACTAACTCCCGCTTTCTTGGCGATAGCTTCTAATGCCCTACCGTTTTCAGTCTCTATATTATCTACTTGCGGTGTGTAAACTGGTTTACTAGCCGTAATATCTACCTCTTTAAATTGAGTAGCTTGCATTCTTTCTTTAGCTTTTTTCGTCTCGAACTCCTTGCATATCAATTTAATGTTTTTGAATTTATGCGCATTATCTTCTGTTTCTGCAAAAGGCCTTTCGCTCCAACCACCTCGTGTTTTGAGAAAGAATATAAGAGCGGTAACGTTGCCAGCTTCCATTTGTTCCCAGAGAAGCAGAGCTACTTTGCACACGCCTCTAATCTTACCTTTTCTATAGGCTCGCAAAACTCGTTCATCCTTTTTTTGTAAGTCTAGAAAATCGCTGGCTGAGAGGTTAAAATAACCAGCTACTTGTTCTATAGAGAGATAATTTGCTAAAGCCTCAACTTGTGCTATTTGCAAGTCATCCAATATTACTGCGGTGTTATTATTCTGCATTTGCTTAATAGTCTCCTTCTAATTCTTGTGATAATTTCTTCCACTCTTTAATCAGCTTATGGACTTCTGAGCGTTTTACGATGTTCTCCTTGGTATAGTAGCCGTGCTTGAACGAGTTCATATTACCTTTAGGTGCGCCGTTGTTAGTACCACCATGCATACGACAGCGTTTCTTACCTTTTACGGTAGCTGATTTACAGGGATGACCGCTACGAGTTTTTGCATTACAGCTAAGTTTTAGTAATTCACGCATAGCATTGTTTTGCATTGTCTTTTTTTCCTACCCTCCCCCTAGTTAAGCTTTTTATTAGTTTCAACATTACCAATTATAGCCTGCCCGCCTGAGTTAACATTGACATGTTCTATAACCATTTTCTGCTGGCCTTTGCCACGATAACGTTGCAAGGCTTCCATTTGCATAGTGTAGGTACGAGCCAATTTGTTAGCCACATTAAAAGCCTTAGCACCGAGTTCTATTTCCTTATAGGATCTACTACTTAGCAAACCATTAGCTCTTGTGAGATTTTTCATTGTTGCATTGTGTATAGCGAGCATTTGAGCTGCAAGCATAGCTTCTATAGTATCTTTGGGCTTAATATCACTGATAGCTACCAGAGTATTATCTGACATTTTTTGTGGATCATCATTATCATACCCAGCCCTTACTACTTGATTTAGAAGTGCTACGGAAAATTCTACTTTCTCTTTCTTTTTCTCTTTATTAGCTTCCTCTATACAAAAGGCGTTGGTTATATCCGCAAACTCTAAATTAATATTAACTGAATTTGATTTAGAGTCTTTTTTTTGTAATTCTGATGTCACGATAATTCTCTTCTAATTTACCGACTTTAATATTTCTACATTGTAGCATATAACAGGGATACAAGCTACTTTTTCAGCAGTTATCGAGGTATTAATGCAACATTCTTAACCTATGTGTTATAAACAGCTCTAAACCTAAGAGAATACAGGGAGTAAGGTATATTTATCAGGTTGAATATGTTATAATTGGGTTAATAAAAATACTAAAACTAACAAGGAGCCAAAAAGCTATGCAAGCAATAAAAGTAAAAGAAAAGCACAACGGAAAATACAATAAGGGAGAAAGCGGTAATTTAAAGGGTAGACCCGTTGAGCCAAAGGAAGCTCTAGGCAAACTCAAGAAATTCACCGACAAAAAAAGTGCTACGGCATACAAGCATTTAGCGCAAGCCATTGAAGCTAATGAGCCTTGGGCAATACAACTGTATTTTCAAGAGTTGTTACCACGTGTTCAACTAATTGATGAGAATAATGATATATGCGAAAAATAGGAGCTGTTGTAAAAAATATGGAATTACAGCGTAGGAATTATAAAGAACATAATCAACTTACTTCAATAAATTACACACAGACTAACTCGGATGCTGACTACCAACTTACTGACGAACAAAAGCTTTGTGTAGAAGCTAGCTGTAGAAGCTAGCTGTAGAGGTGCAAATCTTAAAATAAAAGCATTTGCGGGTAGCGGTAAAACTTCCACTCTTGT
>DYNY01000034.1 GCA_020720815.1 Candidatus Elulimicrobium sp.
ACAAGAGTGGAAGTTTTACCGCTACCCGCAAATGCTTTTATTTTAAGATTTGCACTTCTACAGCTAGCTTCTACACAAAGCTTTTGTTCGTAAGTAAGTTGGTAACCATCATCAGAATTAGTCTGAGTGTAATTTATTGAAATAGGTTGATTATGTTTTTTATAGTCCCTACGCTGTAATTCCATATTTTTTACAACATCTCCTATTTTTTGCATATATCATTATTCTCATCAATTAGTTGAACACGTGGTAACAACTCTTGAAAATACAGTTGTATTGCCCAAGGCTCATTAGCTTCAATGGCTTGCGCTAAATGCTTGTATGCCGTAGCACTTTTTTTGTCGGTGAATTTCTTGAGTTTGCCTAGAGCTTCCTTTGGCTCAACGGGTCTACCCTTTAAATTACCGCTTTCTCCCTTATTGTATTTTCCGTTGTGCTTTTCTTTTACTTTTATTGCTTGCATAGCTTTTTGGCTCCTTGTTAGTTTTAGTATTTTTATTAACCCAATTATAACATATTCAACCTGATAAATATACCTTACTCCCTGTATTCTCTTAGGTTTAGAGCTGTTTATAACACATAGGTTAAGAATGTTGCATTAATACCTCGATAACTGCTGAAAAAGTAGCTTGTATGCCTGTTATATGCTACAATGTAGAAATATTAAGGTCGGTAAATTAGAAGAGAATTATCGTGAAATCAGAATTACAAAAACAAAACTCAAAATCAAATTCAGTTAATATTAATTTAGAGTTTCAGGCTATAACCAACGCTTTTTGTATAGAGGAAGCTAATAAAGAGAAAAGGAAAGAGAAAGCAGAATTTTCTCTTTCACTTCTAAACCAAGTAGTAAGGGCTGGGTATGATAATGATGACCCACAAAAAATGTCTGATAATACTCTGGTGGCTATCAGCGATATTAAGCCCAAAGATACTATAGAAGCTATGCTTGCAGCTCAAATGATTGCTATACACAATGCCGCAATGAAAAATCTTACAAGAGCTAATGGATTGCTAGATAGTAGATCCTATAAGGAAATAGAACTTGGTAGTAAGGCTTTTAATGTGGCTAACAAATTGGCTCGTACCTACACTATGCAAATGGAAGCCTTGCAACGTTATCGTGGCAAAGGCCAGCAGAAAATGGTTATAGAACATGTCAATGTTAACTCAGGCGGGCAGGCTATAATTGGTAATGTTGAAACTAATAAAAAGCTTAACTAGGGGGAGGGTAGGAAAAAAAGACAATGCAAAACAATGCTATGCGTGAATTACTAAAACTTAGCTGTAATGCAAAAACTCGTAGCGGTCATCCCTGTAAATCAGCTACCGTAAAAGGTAAGAAACGCTGTCGTATGCATGGTGGTACTAACAACGGCGCACCTAAAGGTAATATGAACTCGTTCAAGCACGGCTACTATACCAAGGAGAACATCGTAAAACGCTCAGAAGTCCATAAGCTGATTAAAGAGTGGAAGAAATTATCACAAGAATTAGAAGGAGACTATTAAGCAAATGCAGAATAATAACACCGCAGTAATATTGGATGACTTGCAAATAGCACAAGTTGAGGCTTTAGCAAATTATCTCTCTATAGAACAAGTAGCTGGTTATTTTAACCTCTCAGCCAGCGATTTTCTAGACTTACAAAAAAAGGATGAACGAGTTTTGCGAGCCTATAGAAAAGGTAAGATTAGAGGCGTGTGCAAAGTAGCTCTGCTTCTCTGGGAACAAATGGAAGCTGGCAACGTTACCGCTCTTATATTCTTTCTCAAAACACGAGGTGGTTGGAGCGAAAGGCCTTTTGCAGAAACAGAAGATAATGCGCATAAATTCAAAAACATTAAATTGATATGCAAGGAGTTCGAGACGAAAAAAGCTAAAGAAAGAATGCAAGCTACTCAATTTAAAGAGGTAGATATTACGGGTAGCCTACTGGTAGGCTACCCAGAGAAAGGGCTTGAACAAGGCAATGATCTAAAAGGTAAAACTTTGGAAGTCATAGCTAAAAAAGCAGGTGTCAGTAAGGCTGCAGCTGAACAATATGACGCTATCCAACGCAAAGGCACTGAAGAACAAAAAGCTGAAGTAGACTCCGGAAATTCTAGTATCAAGAAAGTTTACACCAATATTCGCAAGGCAGAGCGTTTAG
>DYNY01000035.1 GCA_020720815.1 Candidatus Elulimicrobium sp.
AGCCACAAAGGCACAAAGGCACAAAGAATTCACGAAGGGTAAAACACTAATAGTATGGCCTTTGTGTATCTTAGAGCCTTTGTGGCTTTGGTACGCCATGAGGCGTGCGTTTATATATAATTAAAAACCCAGTAATATGAAAGGATTACATAGGCCACTTTGTCGTTCAGCCTAAAGCAGTTGTGAGGTGCGGGGCGGAAACAAACCGTGCTAAGTTCATGATGAGCGACTATGTAAGCCGTAATGCAAATGAACCCAGTAAGGCTTCGTTACACAACTTTGCAGTGGTCAACCTTCCGAAGGTGGTGAAACCTGAAACGTGCCGGGAAGCAACGACAATGAGCACCGGTATGGCTGCACGGAGTAAGATGGGATGGCGTGCATAGTAAGGGTTGCGCATGAACATGGGAAGCCCTACCAGTATTGCCAGACACAGCAATAGCTGAGGGTGGCGGAGATGTCCGTAGTACCATTGATAATCAAGACAACATAACTTGGAAGGAGGGAAGGGACATTACTATTGACGAATGTTTTAGATAAGAGTAATACAACAGAATTGATGAACGACCAGAGTAATCACGAAAAGGTTCGACAGGAGATAGAACACATGTCGCAAAAGAAGCGCAAAGACATGCTTTCCAAGGAAAAGGTACGGCTTTTACAACTAAAACTATATTACAAAGCCAAGCAGGAAAAGGACTACAAATTCTACGTACTCTATGATAAGGTATTTCTGGACCACATACTGGAAACGGCCTACAAACGGTCAAAAGCTAAAAATGGTAGACCGGGAGTTGACAATCAGACATTTGCAGATGTGGAGAAGTATGGCCGCAAAAAGTTTCTCAACGAACTAAAAGAGGAACTACGAACACGCACGTACCAACCCCAAGCTGTAAAAAGAGTATGGATAGAAAAAGAAAATGGCGGTGAACGTCCATTAGGTATCCCAACGATAAAGGATAGGGTGGCACAAGGAGCGTGCAAGATGATAATTGAGCCCATATTCGAGGCAGACTTTGATGCTTCGTCTTACGGGTTCCGTCCCAAACGTTCGGCCAAAGGGGCAATAACAGAGATAAAACAAAATCTAAAGAACGGCAACCACGAGGTATACGATGCCGACCTGAGCAAGTACTTCGATACTATACCCCACGACAAGTTAGAAACAACGTTGAAAGAACGTATAAGTGACCCACGTGTACTACACCTGATAAAGCTATGGCTGAAAGTGCCGATAGTCGAAACAGACGGGACTTATACAGGCGGTAAAAGGAACAAAACAGGAACACCACAGGGAGGAGTAATATCACCCTTGCTGGCCAATATTTATATGAATTTGTTGGATCGTATTGTAAACAACCCCCAAAGCCAATATGCTAAGCATGGAATACATATGATAAGATACGCAGACGATTTTATATTGATGGCCAAAAGCATAAATCAAGAAACAATCGACCGGGTACATTCGATCTTGCATCGAATGGGGCTGCTCATTAATGCCGACAAGAGCAAATTGGTAAAGGCCAAAGAAACGCCCTTCGACTTCTTAGGTTTCACATTTAGGTACGACCGTGGTATTTATAAAAGAGGGACAAGGTTTTGGAATATCAAGCCCAAATCCAAGTCCCAACAAAAGATACGGCAGAAAGTAAATGAAAAACTGAAAAAGATAGGACATTACCCAGCCGCAAGGGTGGTTGATGAACTCAACCCCATAATCCGGGGATGGATAAACTATTACAAGATCGAGAAGGTAAGCCATACCCAAGTGGCACTCAAGAAATTGGAGGATTACCTACGGGTACGTCTATATCGGTACTATAACCGTAAAAGTCAGAGAAAGTCAAGCTTGTTTGGTCAACAAGCCTTTGCGATATTGACCCAGGAATATGGGTTGATAAAACCATACATGACATCTGGCATACGGCCTGTGAATGCTTTATGATGAAAATCAATAGGGAAGCCGTATGCGGGAAAACCGCACGTACGGTTTGACGAGGGGGCTACAGGGCAATTATTTAGGATTGCTCTGTACTCTACTCTACTGGCTAAAATCGACTTTTCGGAGTGG
>DYNY01000036.1 GCA_020720815.1 Candidatus Elulimicrobium sp.
ATCGGGTGGCAAGAGGATGAGCTAACTCACTCACCCTCAGAGCCTCCACACCACGTAGCGTACTGGCCGAGTATTACGCGGTTCACTTAGTATAGTGCATTCGTTCAAATACTTCGAGAAAAGAAACGTATCCACGTTGTTTGAGCCGTTCTTTGGTCACGGTGGTTTTCATCATCGGACTTTGCGCCACTGCCCAACCACCTTTCCGAGACCGACTCCATTGATAAGCCATTTCGGGGTCAATGCCCAATTGTATGTAGGCTCTTTTCCTCCTATCCGGCTTCTTCCACTGCTTCCAAATGCAATATCGTAACCTGCTACGCACCCAACCGTCTAATTCTTTGAGCTTTTGCCACATGTTTGAAAGCTTGTAATATGCAACCCAACCTTGTGTTAATAATTGTAGGTCGGTTGCTCTTTCTTCAAAGGTCATTGGTCTGGTTTTCCGGGTGATATGTTTAATTTTCTCCTTCAATCGCTTGAAAGATTTATCACTGGTCACCAGTTGGTATTTTCCTTTGTCGCCTTTGTTGTAGGTTGATGTAAAGGCAAAGCCCAAAAGTTGTAATTTTAATGGCCTGCAAATACTGGTCTTTTCCTGATTTACCTTGAGCTTTAATTTGCCCTCAATAAACCGGGTTATACTTGCCAGCACTCGTTTGGCTGCTCTTTCGCTCTTAACATAAATACTGACATCATCAGCATAGCGCACAAAACGTAATCCACGTTTGGTTAATTCTTTATCCAGTTCGTTAAGTATAATATTGGATAACAACGGACTCAGCGGACTTCCTTGCGGTGTCCCACTTTCTCGTTCCTGCACTACGCCATTGAGCATAATCCCTGCCTTAAGGTACTTGCGAATCAATTTGAGTAATATGGGGTCTTTAATTTTGCGGTGTAAAAGCGACATCAAATAATCGTGGTTTACCAAGTCGAAGAAACTCTTTAAATCTAAGTCTATTACATACTGATAACCCTCGTTGATGTATGCCTGTGCCTGCAATATGGCCTGATGCGCATTTCTTCCGGGTCGGAAAGCATAACTGAATACAGAAAATTCCGGCTCGTAAAGCGGGCTCAAATATTGATTAATTGCCTGCTGAACCATTCTGTCTAAAACTGTCGGAATTCCGAGCAAACGAACACCTCCTCCATTGGGTTTGGGGATTTCAACTCCCAATACCTTTTGTGGTTGGTACGTTCCATTTTCAATTTCGGTCTCAATTGTCTTCCATTGCTTGCGCAAATAATCTTTCAGGTCTTTGACCGTCATCTTATCCACACCAGCACAACCCTTATTAGATACTACTTGTTTGTAAGCCGCTGATAAATTGGCTTTGGATAAAATCTCTTTTATCATTTCTCTTGTTATTTAAATTTACTCACTTGCATTTTCAACCGTAAATGTTATCCTCGGCTAAACAACTGTTTTCATCGCTTTCAGATATATCGTACAGTCTATTCTGCACTAAATGTTCAGCCCTTCAGTGTCTGCTTCTGATGTCGGATAGACTGGCCGGTCTGTTCGCTCGACCTCCTCTATTCTATCTTTCGTTTCATACTGCAAATCGGTAGCATCCTCACCTACTACGACTTCTGCTGACTGCTCCGGTAATAACCCGTAAAACCAGAGCCCTCTCTGGGTAAGTTTCCCCGCCTGTTGTGTCTATCGCCGTCGTATCTACATTATAACTGTTGATAGTTTACAGAGTTCGATGTGATGTGCCATCTCGTCTCAGTTACATGCCTCTATTATACGCCTTGCAGAAAATGCTATCTCTGCAATACCTGTTTGTCGGTACAGACACTCGATACAGATTGACTTCAGACCTGCAATTGCTCACAGCGCCCTTATCTTTCTCTTTAGTCCCCCACTACCTAAGAACTTAAGGATTATTGATTTCTGCCAATGTATGACAACAAAAGGAAATATTTCGAGTTGCTTGCTTTTCTGCAAAAAATCCTTTACCTTTGAGGCGGGGTGTTTGGAAACATTCCAGACACACATCGGGTGGCAAGAGGATGAGCTAACTCACTCACCCTCAGAGCCTCCACACCACG
>DYNY01000007.1 GCA_020720815.1 Candidatus Elulimicrobium sp.
TGTCCACCTGCTACGACACCGCCGGCTATAGGACCCGCCGCTACGGCGGCTCCTACTGATAACAAGTTAGGAATTGCTCCGCTTAAGAAATCGTAAGCGTACTGCTCCATAGGGCTATCGCCTTTAACGGGTTCAGGAGTAAGTGCTGGTATATTTTTTAACTCGTCTAAAAGCCCGCCGTCTTTACCAACTAAAAGATGATTAGCGAACTGTAGCATAGTTACCGCTGGATTAGCGGGTAGTAAATCGCCATCCTCTGTACGTTTTCCAACAAACTCTAGCATAGCTTTTTCTAAATCTAAAAAAGTTCTAGCTGTAGCTTTGGAGCCCTCGTAAGCAAAAGCTTTTCCGGCTTTAGCGTACCAAGAGGAGTTATCTTTTATAGCTATCTCCATATTAACTAAAGTATCTACGTCGTTTCTGTTTAAAGCCAATTTAGCTGGATCACTAAGATACTTAGCTGTTACCGGAGTCACATAGTTATTAACATTATCTTTAGCGAATATCTTTTTAGCTATGTCGTCTGTTTCTTTAAATTTAAGGTACTCATCTTTATTGCTGACTAGAATATCAAAAGGTATATTCTTATCGTTAGATATTGTATGTAACTTAGCCGCTGTGTTAGGATCAACCTCTTTATACGAGTCTACAGCCCAAGGGAGTTTAGTCTCATCTACTGCTATCCTAGGTTGTTCGATTATTGGAGCTTCCTGTGGTTCTGAAATTACAGGCTCAAAGCCTTGTGTAAGATTAGCAAAAAGGCTATCTTCTTTTTGCTCGACAGGTAACGCTTCGTATCCGCCGGTTAAATTATCAAATCCAGCCATATTTATCTCCCTTTTATCAGTCTACCTTTCCAAACTTCAAGCCCTGTCAAAGGGTCGTATACGTGTCTAATACCTCTATCGTCGTCTTTAAAATAGTAGTTAGACTCAGGATCCAATACCGCCCCCTCGTCTTCTAGTCTAGCCGGGATATTCTTAGGGTTGGATAAAAACTCAGTCTGGTTTTCTTTGCCCTCGTAAGGTAACTGAAACTTATATATGTTGTCGAAATATCTGGAGCCATAAACGGGCTTCAGCATATCGTCTATTATCTCTTGTCTAGCTTTCTGGTCTTTTCTTTTTTCTAACGGAAGTATCTCTAGCCTCTGTTTATACTCTGCATAAAATTGTCCTAATAACTTTCTTCCAGCCTCTTTTTCTGTATTAAAATCAGAGCTTTTTCCTATGGATAACTTAGCTTGTTGGTAAGAAGTCATAACTTGCATAGCGTTGCCGTCTTTCTTATCTCTATCGGCTATAAAATCTATTAGTTTCCTAGAGGTACTTTCCTTAAAATTCTTAGCATATTTTTTAGCAAACTCACTAGCCGTAGGTTCTAATTCTCCGCTTACTATCTGAGCGTACAAAGCCATATCATCAGCCTTTTTACTCCCAGAAGTTTTGTTTTCGAATAGGTTTTTAATAGTAGCGTTTTCACTAGCTGAAAATAATGGATTATATCTAGGACGATATGTAGGATCAGATAATGTTTTGTACACTTCTGAATTAAACATATCCTCTACTATTTTATCTTTTAAAGCTTCTTTAACTTTCCAGCCGTTTATTACTTCGCTTTTGGTAGCTTTGTATAGCTCTTCGTCCCCATCTTTCTCGTATTGTGCGTCTACTAAAGCTAATTGTTTTTCTACCGGTAAACCGGACTCATTAAGCTTGTTAGCTGTAACTACAGACATCTCTTCTGTAGCCGCCTTACTTAACTGCGTTTTAAGCTTATCTACAACCTTTGTGTCGATATACTTAGCATTAGCATTAAGATAACTTAAAGCGTCCGTAGGAGAGCTATTAGAGAGATCCTGAACTATACTAGTATGTAAGTTAGTAAGGGTATCTTTTACTACTGCGTCTACTTGGGCTTTATCCGCGCCTTTCATTAACTGTCTTGTGTTAGCATCTATAGCCGCTGAAGCTGTAGCTATAGCGTCTTTTCCGTTCTTAAATATAACGCTTCCAGTTTCTCTAAAAGCAACCATATCCTGACGATAAACGTTTACAGCGTTATCTATAAAAGCTTGGTTGCTGTTAGCCAAAGCCAGTTTATCTTCTTTGTCTATATTTCTAGTCTGGAGGTCGTACATCTGTTCTACGTGGTTAGTTATATCCGCAGAAAAACCTACGTTGAAAGCTTCTTTTGTAGCGGAACTAGCCCCGCTTTCGTCTAGTTGTTTTAAATATTTATCTCGTATCGCTATAGTTAATTCGGAAGCCTGTTTACCGACCATTCTACTCTCTGGGCCTGTCTTATTTTTAAGAGGGCTTAAATCTTCGTTAAGCTCTAATATAGCCGCAGTATGGGCATTGGTAGCATCGGTCTTATCTATTTTAGATAAAAGATTAGCCCCCATTTCTGTTACGGTACTTCCTACGTTAGAAAGGCTACTCCCGAAATTAGAAAGATCCTTAGCCCGTTGTGCTCCGAACAAATCCGAAGACACCTGAGCTTTTTGCGAAGGGCTGCTCGGTACATTACTTGTTAATAAAGGCCCTGAAGTAGCTACCTGTCCCGGTGTATATCTTTTTCCCATAATACTATATCTCCGTTACCAGTTTATTTTAGAAGCGGTTAAGGCCATATTGCTAGTTCCATCGAGTACGGTTCCTAGAACCGGAAGAGTAGAACTAGTTCTGTTAGCTCTAAGCATATTAGAGTTAGTAGTGTAATCAGCAGCCATATCTCTGTACTTCTTAGCGTCTCTACGAGTAGCTGTGGCTTGTCTATTGATACCTTCGGCTTGTTTAGCCGCGTTGTATCGTATAGTCATAGCATCCTCTTCGCCGTGCTTAAGGGTATCTAAAGCTACCATCTTATAAGATCCTTCTCCAGCCACCGCTCCTGAATTTCCAGCATAAGCGTTTTGGGAGCCCATAAGAACATTAACTTTACTTCTAAATATTTTCTCTTCTTTTGCCCCAGTTTTTATAGCTTCGTCAGCTTGCCCGGAAAGATAATCTGCTTGCTCGTCTAAATAACCTGCCTGCTCTCTAGCATAGCCAGCATTTTTTAAAGCGACTTGGGCGTTATATTCGTTGGTATTGTTTTGGGCTTCGGTGGCTTTATGTAGACCATAAGCTTTAACTCCGGTTCCTACTGCGCTTACTGCTAATCCTGCTACCGCTACGGCTGTTGGCATATCCTAACCCTCCATAGTGAATTTAAAGAATTTATTCCCATTCACTATTGTACTATCTTTGTCTATTATAAACCCGCATCTCTTAAGCCATCGTATAGATATATCGTTGTCTATACCTACATAATTTAGCAGAAGCGGAAACTCTTTCGACATAAGTCTAACATATTGTTTACTATATTTCACGATTGTTTTAGGGAAGTCTTTTATCTTTAACTTTGTAACCATCCATGGATGCCCCATGTATTTAAAACGTATCTCTTCCCCGTGGCCTTCGCCTACGCCAAATACAGCCATAAGTTCGTCGTCTATAAATACTGCTTTTTTAAAAGGAGAGTTTTGTATACAAAGTTCGAAACCCTCTTCCATAGAAAGTCCGGAGAAGTTAAAAGTCTCCTCTATATCTTTAGCTTTTATGAAGGGTACTATTTCTTTTGTGTTTTCGTAAGTAGCGTCTTCTATTCTAATAGTTGTCATAATCCACACTCACAACCATACCGTCTATTGTAAGGGGGAGAGGATCGACTACTTTAGCGTAAATTCTTCCGGTGCCGTCAGCACTAGCTTCGATAAGAGCCTCTTTTACCCCGGTAAATAACTGAACAGGGTTTTCTTGGTCGTCCTCTGATCTTACTATTACTTCTGAATTAGCTCTATCTGAAGAGGGGCCGAGTATGACTTGTCTAGTGTTTCTTAATTGTAGCTCTACTTTAGGGATGCTTCTTACTTTGGCTTTTAAAGGCCCTGTCTGAAGCTGTGTATCGAAATCTAAAGTTTCTACTTCGCAGAAATAGCCTAGACCTACGTGTATTCTTGAAGCTCTAAAAGGTAAAGTTACCGAGCCTGAATTTACTGTCTTGTTTCTAACTACATACCCGTCGGCTAGTATAGCTACTTCCTTTCCTTCGAGATGGTCTAGCCCGCTTAAAGTTAAAACAGCCTTTCTTACCACGCCGCCTGAAAGATAAGCAGTCATATTAGCACCGTCTATATAATCGCCGTTCTTATCTTTTATTTTGAAAGTATCTTCTGTCGTATCAGATACAAAACATCTAGTATTGTTAAGTTCTATAGTTCCAAACTCTAACTCGTTAGAAATATCGTATGATAATACAAACTCGTCTAAATCTATTGTGTCGCCATCGGATAGCCCGTGATCGTTAGCGGTTACTGTTATTTCTACGTCTAAATCTACATCGGTTATAGATATAGGATTATCCCAAGATAAGCCACAATCCACAAAGTAAGCGTTCCTAATGCTGAACTCGCCTACAGAGTTTTCTGGGAGTCTTGGTTTAACTAGCTCGATGTATCTAACATAAGCTCCGTCTATTAGCCTCTTAACTATAGCGTAAACGTTATCAACCCCGGGGCCTTCTGCTAAAGACATAACTTGCTCGTAGAAGCCTTGAGTGTCGTGTTGGTGCCAGCCCCAAACTTGTTGTTCTTTATCGTAAGTCATAGCAACCATAGAGCCGTCGTCTAAAACGCACCATACTATTGAGTCTGGCGATTTCTGATAGCACCATGAAACTATGTTTCTGCCATCAAATAAGTGGTTAGCAAATAAAGATAAATCAGTTCCTTTGTAGCCGTCTATATCGAAACTATAAGCGTAGTCTCTAACTTTACGACCGGAGCCGTCTATGAACATAACAGCGTTTCCAATTTTGAGAGGAGCCACTTTTGAAGAGCCCCATCCGCTTTGCGGCTTAATCTTTACGTTGCTAGGTGTAACGTAATCAGCACCAGTTCCGGGCGATAAAAAATACTCGCTGTCGGAAGTCCCTATCATTAAATATTGGCCTAACCCAATACCCCATAGTATTTCTTTCATTTCGTTAGAATAAATCGTAAACTCAAAAGCGTCGTCGTCCTGTATTACAGCGGATATACCGTGGCACTCGTAGTCGCCAGAACGAGATCCGAATACTGTTTGCGGCTGGTCGTCCGTTCTAAATAGGATTAATCTCTGCTCATAAAATGAGCAAGCTCCGGGATAATTTCCGGTTGAACTAAACGTATTACCCGCTTCTGGGGCCACTACATCTTTACTTATAATATTAACCGTAGCACCTTCAGTAAATGAAGTTATGTCTACGCCAGCAGGAGTTTTAGACGCTACCGTGCCAGCTCCGTAATAAATACCAGAACCTTTATTCTCTTCTCTGTATACGAAATAATGTATTATACGTGCTTTATCTTCCGCCGATAACGCGCCAAACCATGCCGTCCAGTTAATCGTCTGGCTTGCTCCGCACTCTACCGGGTTGGATCGGAAAGAATATCGGTATTGGTCGTCTATAGCTACTACTACATAGTTGTATGTTGTCCCACCGCTACTGGCTATCGTTGGTGTAGGAACAGAAGACAAAAAAGTTAAATCAGTTAAAGTCCATACATCGTGATCTGTTCTAGTTAGTTTAGCCATCTTATGGAGAGGATGGCATAAATATACAACGTCGGCGGTCTGAGCGAATTTAATATCTGCTAGTTCGTCCTCGTCGTAAGTCGTTACTATTTCATAAATATTAGATGATTCTAAATAACCTACTGCTTTAGTATCAGGATCAACGCTATCGGTTAGCCTAACGTATATAGTGCTGTAGCCTAAAGCATCGTTATCGCCGTAAGCGAACTGGCCTGCGGTTAAAGCACCAAGTGTTCCTCTTGTTAGGGGCTTGTTAGCTCCGCCAACGTCTTCGAATACATAAATAGGATCAGGTCTATTAGGGTTTCCGCCAGCGGCTAGTTCTAATCTATACTCGCTAGAAGCCCCGTGTTGTGTCCACTTATAAGCAGCAGTTCGTATATCGAAACCGTGTCCAGCAGAATTAACTACTAACTCGCCGTCTTTATACACTCGGATATAGTTTTCCCCGAACTCAAGCACGTAAGCTTGTAATACTGAGAACTGAAACGGAATAAGTCTTGTTTTCTTAGTTGAGTCTTTTACTTCGTTAATAAATTGAGTTCCGCCACGATTAGAAAGCCCGCCTTGTATGTACGGAAACATATTTCTCATCTTTCTAACGGCTGTGTTATATTTTTGTAGATCGCTTCTCGAGTGAAGAGAGGGCGACCATATACCGCCCGTAAACGATAATTGAGGTAACTTAATCACTATCTTGCTCCTAGTATAGAACTGTAACTTGGTAAGTTCTCGTTGCTCCTAGTTGCGTCGGTTATAGACGCGTGGGCTATGGTTCTCATAAATAAAGTATACATAGCGTTTTGTAAATCCGCTTTTCTAGTAAGAGACATAGCAATATCGGAAGCTAGTTTAAAAACTACAGCTTCTCTAAAAGAGGCGCTAAATCTACCGGGCTCGGTTACTTTGCCGGTATAGATAAGTTCAGCATCCTCTTGGTTTGTTAAAATTAATGTTCTGTCCAATGCGTCGTTAGACAAAGTTTCAAACTTTATCATCTCCGCATTAACTGGAGCGAAGTTGTTATTTGCTGCGTTAGCAGGATCATAAATACTTCTAGGAATTAAACAATCTGAAGGTACTTGGTAAGCATAAGTCCAGCCGGAATAAGTTTCTACGACTAAACCTAATAATTTTCTTTTTCTAGCGAACGTCCAGTCAAAAGCTTCTAAGGTAAAGTCTCTTGCTAAAGAGTATGCTGCTGCGCACTCTCTTTCTTCTTTAGAAACGGGATTTACTATACTAGTAAGTTTACTATACAGTCCTAGCCTAGACATAGCTTGGTTGCAAATTTCTATCTCACTAGCCATAAAAACCCCTTTAAAAATCAGGAGGGCTTTTACCCCCTCCTGATATTATTTAGAACTTTGTTTATCTTTTCCAGCGTTAAGGTCTTCAAAGGGATCGTCTTCCTCTTTCGTAAAAGAAGGATACTCTGCGTCTTTGTGGCCTAAAGCTCTTCTAGCTCTTACTTGGTCTTCAGAATACTGCCTATCTTTGGGTTTCTTACTCATCTCGAAGAAAGTAGTAGCGTCGTCTCCGACGATAGCTCTCTTAGGAGCAGTTAAGCCTTTTCCTTTCGCCTTAAACTCAGAAGGGATAGGTTTGCTTGTATCTCCTATATATTCTTCACCGACTTTGTACAGCTTTCCGCCACGATAGCATTTCTTAGTACAAATATAATCAGACATAGACTCTCCTTACACGCCTTGTACGTTAGCTGACTGACCGTCGAGCGCTAAATAAGCGGAGATCTTTCCTGTCGAAGGATTAGATCCCCCTACGGTGTAAGCAAGGTCGCAATAACGAAGCATACCAAGAGGTAAATCTTGGTCTATCAAGAATTTGCCAGCGATTAAATCAGCGGCAAGAATAACTCTTGAAAACTTAGTAACTACTGTTCCGTTTAAGGAAGAGTTAGCTGTAGTTCCTGTTTTTGTAGCTGAAGTTCTTAAAGCAATAGTTAAGTTAGTTAAAGCGTCGAAAGCTTCTGTAGACTGAACAACAAGTTTAATTTTTCCTTTGCTATTGTAAGGCTGAACTTTGCTATCCACCGCGCCTAAGTCTACAAGGTTGGTAGAAGTTGCGCTCTCTACTATCGCTTGGTCTTCACTGAACACATTTTCGTAATCTAAAATCATAAGATATCCCTCCTATCAAATTTGTTAAGGAGCCTCGGTTAAGAGGCCCCTTAGGTTAAAGTTATATAACTCTGTCCTCAGAATTTAAAATTGCATCGCAACGTTTTACAGGGATTTCGTCGAAAGTAACTACTTTCTTGCCCGCAATATCTTGCATAAGAATATTAACGTTGGTTGAATTTTTAATCTGTCGTCTCATCCAAGTTCTGATTGTCTTATTGCAATAGATAACTGGAGTTCCTTTTCCAAGAGAAGGAACAAGCTCTATAGCTTGAATAAGAAGATCAGCAAGATCTGGGCCTGCATCGTATACAGCGTCGCTAGCCATTAGGTTAACGATTCCGCCTCTTTTTGTAAGAGTGTTTATATCGATGTTAGAGATACGTACAACATATCTCCAGTCTCTTAAGCAAAGCCCAAGATCCCAACTGTAGTGAGAAATGTAACCTTGGTATCTATCACCATTTGGGTCAAGTAATGGATCACCTTCAGCTTTGTTTTGGGTTAAGTCAGCAGATTTAAGTCCAGCTTGGTATCCTTTTGGGAAAATACCATGAACTGTACTTGCGCCCCAACATACTAACCAAATAGATGTTAAGTCAGACCCGGTTCCGCCAGCATCAATAATGTTCTCGCCGTTTTCAGCACTAGAATCATTATAACGAGGTGCTAGGCCTAAAAACTTTTTAGGTTCTAACTGTGTATTGCCATAAAACAATACAGAAGCCATTTCCTGGTTCATAGCTTCGATAAACGCTACATCTTCAGAAAGTCTGAAAGCTGCTGTGTTTCCGTTTAGATCTGCTAGTTTTTTGTCAACTTGTGCGTAAGCAGCAAGCATACCGCAAGTATCTGTTACTTGTACTGTTCGTGATTTACTTTGTGGAACACCGTAGTTCAACATTCTCCATGCGACTTCTGGTAATCCGGTTCTAACTGTGGTTATATGTCCGGTAGGGGTGTTTCCCTCTACGAACAACATATCCGCAATTACTTCATTTGTTTGGTTTAGTATTTCTACTATGTTAGCAACTTTGCCATTTGGGTCTAATCTTGCAGCCCAATCAGCTAGAGTTAAAGCTAACGCTCCTAATACAACAGCCATAATTCTTCCTCCTTTTTTATTCTAATCGTCTTCGACGACTAGTTATCGTTACCTACCACTCGGAAGGTCTGGATAAAAATTCGATTCCATAGTTCTTGCTAGAGCCACTGGAGATCCACCTTCAACTAATTTGCCCTCGCCCATAGATTTCGCTATCTCTGCTAGAAACTTAAACATAGCAGGATGATTGCTCGATCCTGTAGCAAATAATTGTCGGAGAGTCTTGCCATCTTCTCCCATATTTTCTGTAAAATGCCTTAAAGTCCAGTTAGCTCTTTCGACGGTTTCTTTTAGCTTCTGCCCGCCGTACTCTTTATCAGCCGCAAGTTGAGAGTGCCATTCTTGTTTTAACTTGGTAAAGTTCTCTTCCTCTTGTGCTTGATAAGCTTTTGTAAGAGCCTCTTGGTTCTTTGCAAGCATTTCATTTCCTAGGTCTACAATCTTCTGGGCTGACTCTTGAGGTAAACCTAACTCTTTAGCCGTTTCTTTGTATTTGGCTATTAGTTCAGCATCAGGTGTAGCGCCTTCAGGAAACTTAAAATCTGTGTATTCAATAACTACTTTATCAGCTTTACCCGCGCCTTCGGCTGCAGTTACGCCTTCTTTAGCTGTCTTAGACGCATCGCTGCCGTCTAAAACTATCGTGTCTGCTTTCACGCCTGTATCTGTAGCAGGTGGAGTATTTGCGGTGCTTCCGGTATCTCCTCCATCTAAAACGATTGGCAGTGTGACAGTTCCTTCCGGTTCGTGAAACGTAAAAATTCCTCTTAACATAATCTCCCCCTCTCCTGTTTAATTCTAAGCGCTACATCCAAAAATTTGAATGGATCCGCTTCTATAACCACATCTAACACGTTAGCTAGGACAAAGTCCCGTTGCCCTTCTTTATAGCTAGTAACCCCATTGTTGGTAAATGCTGAAGCAAAGATATGTCCTTTATCCATAAGTCTTGAAACAAATCTCAATCCTTCTGGACGAGACAATATGTACTTCATATCCGCAACCTCTTCGTTGCGTAGTCTTTCCTCTTCGGTTAAGACTATCTGGCTTTCCTCTTCGGTAATAATTGTTGAAGCGTCTTTCATTACTTCTCCGCTACTACGTAAATAAACTTCTCTCTTTCAACGATCTGCTTTTGCGCGCTCTTGATGTTTACAAATCCTAACTCTTCTAAAACTTTAACGAGTCCTGTTTCGTTAAAAAAAGTTAAGTGATCTGGGTTGCAAAGATCTGTCGAGTCAGGAACTATCAAGTACAACCTACCCCTTATTGTAAGGTAGTTGCGCATTTTAATCAACATACTTTTCGGGTCTTTGAGATGCTCGAGTACGTGAGCGGCTACGATAGCGTTAAAAGTATCTCCTACATATCGAGATGACTCAAAAGGCTCTTCTGGAACTACAGCCCCGTAAGCTCCCTCGATATAAGCACGAGCAAACGGATCGTTCTCACAAGCAACATAATTATAATTATAGCCCATAAATAATGGTGCATAGATCCCAATTCCTGCTCCTATATCTAAAACTGTGCTTAGGCCGTGCCCTTCCGGTATTTGGACACCAAGCTCGCCTAAAACGGTTAATAATTCTTTAGATATTTTATTATGTTGAGGAATACCGTTTTTGATGCATTCCATTCTATCGAAATAATATTCTTTGGCATCCACAACGCCGTTTACTGGATGATGAAATTCGCATTTATGTTGCGAAAAATATATCCCACAATTTGTACATCTAGCCACTACACATCCGCAAGGCTGTTCCTCTATAACTCTAAGCGAGCACTTATTTAACATATCACACTCTCCTAAATCTTTTAAAAGGTACGTCGATACTTTCAGTTGTAAGTTGTTCCCCTACTTTGTAAACTCTGCCTTGGTACTGGCATTTATCTATACAAACAAAAGTGTTAGACATACTAATCTTACCTTCTCTAATTTCGCTTATAGTAGGGCTAACTCTTCCAGCCCAATTCTCTTTAAACATACCATGAGGTAAATGTATTACATCAAACTCTGGTACGGGTAAGGACACTATTTTATGTTTAGGATATACTTCGAAACCAAAAATCTTATCATCTAGCTCCGCTGTATCGCTAACTTCTGGGTAAACTTTTGTGAGCCCTTTAAGCGCGCTAGCCTTCATGTTAAATAACTGAAAGTAACCGAAGGGTAGGTGCTCTACGTCGTTGCCGATACGCCCTTCAACTTTTGCTTCTCTCTTGGAAGCGTACTTAGCTTTAAGAGCGTCTACGTCACAAACAGAGTAACACGTCCGTAACTCTCGCAAAAAAATAGGAACGTCTTGTAATTTTTCTGGGCCCCAACGCCTAGTAAAATACAGAGCCCCGGGATTTAGCGTAAGGTGTCTTATACTGGTAGGGCTAAGAATAACATCAGCGTCCATAATAAGAACCCAATCTGTAGGTTTTACCATTTCTAAAGCGTCGTTAATAGCTTTGCCTTTAGCGAACGGGGCTTTGCCTTGGTGTATTCTTTCGGAGACTATAAAATTAACCCCATGCTTTTTACAAACAGCTTCGGTTAGAAGATCTGTTTTACTAGAAACTACGTTAATACTATCCAGTATAAGAGTGTTGAATTTAAGAGCCTCGTCAAGATAATCCGAGTAGTTTTCACAAACTATAAAAGCATCTATACGTCTTGGCTTTAGCGACTCGTTAGTGGACGCTATTCTAGCAGTGTTGCCTTCTTTAGGAAGGTAGGGCTCGCAAGATTTATTAGCTGTATATTTTGTTTTATCGTAGCCAGTTAGTATTTCTATTTTCTTTTTGCTTCCTAGTGCTTTAAGTTTATCAGCATGGGCTTGGGTTACTAAATCAACGCCAAGTCTAGCTTCTACTTTCGGAACAGGAAGACAAGCGGAGCATACTTCGCACCATTTAAGTTGTTCTCCAAACTCATCGGGTTGTTTTTTCCACCAATCTGAATCAAGATCCCAGCCGCCAGCACCGTCGTAAAGCATATCCAAAGCGCCAGCGACTTCACAAAAGAAAGCGCCTTTCGGCGTAATGCTAGCGCTCCATTCTCTTTGTACCCAACAATCGTCTCTATATCGTCTAAACTCATCTCCTGTGAATCCGAGTTCCTTATAGGAGGCAAGTAGCGTAATATGCTCGCCTTTATGCGAGTGGTCGTTAATACACTGATATGGAAAGGTGTCTTGAATTGCCTCGAAGTGTTCATAATATTTATCTCCTAAACTAGTCCATAGACCAACTCGGTGATTGATCCGGGACAATCTAGCCGTCCGATACCCGGAAAAGTCCCTGATTGGCTTATAATCAGGCGTTCCTAGATTGGGTAGTAAGGATACTATCTCTTTAAACATAGGATGTAAGGTAGGTTCTCCCCCCATAATTCCTATCATTCCTTTGTATTCTTTTAACGAAGCTAATGCCTTTTTGAAATAAGAGACAGACATAAAAAAGGGTTTTTTATGGTGGCCCACAAATCTTGTACAGTTAGAACATTTATGAGGGCAAGCGTTCGTAATATCTATTTGTATAACTTTTTGTCTCGATGGGCTGATCACTATAGCCTCACTATAGCTGTCCCGATATGCCCGATGTATTTTGACAAGGTGAAATCGCAGAACACTTTAAATCCTAAGTTACGAGCTCTATCGCAGAAGTTATAATCTTCTCCGTTAAAATCTTCGCCGTTCCATACTACGTCGAAATAAGGTTTAACAAACTTACGGAATACATCTAACTTAATTAGAATAACTCCAGTAGGTAGGTACCCTACTTCTTCTACCCCATCTTTCTTTTCTGGGTAGTATTCTTTTGTAAGAGTTTTAACTAATTGTTTAAACGGTACTCTACGAGTTCCGTAGTTACAACCAATAATGTCTTTGTTCTTAGAAACTAAAACTTGTAAAAGATCCTCTGGAAAAGTCATGTCGCTATCTAGCATAAGAATATAGTCCGCCTTAGTTAAAAGAGCAGCCTCTACTAAGCTATGCCGCCCTTTCTGAATGATAGACGACTTAGCGCTGATAAATTGTTCGATTTCTATTTTGGTATTCTTAGCTGTGGATAAAACCATTCTTGATAACGAAAACGCAAAATCTGCGTGCACAGTGTCCCCGGAAGGAACTCCGATTGCTACCTTCATACCCCACCTCCTAGTCTCCCCTAATAACTTTGATCGAGGCCGTCCATAACCTCATCTAAGGCACTGCCGTTCCCTATCGGAGTGCTGCTTAGTTTCTGAGCCGAATCTACTGCTCCTGCTGCGTTCTCTAGCTGCTGCTGCTGTTGGGCTGCTGCTTGTTGAGCTGCTACTATCTGGGCAACCTCTTCATCGCTTCTAATGCAAGATGGAGGCACTCCTAGAGCGTCTGCTAGAACATCGACCATTTCTCCGCCGTTGATCTTATTAACAGCAGTAGGAACGAACTGAGCCACCATTCCAACATTTCCTAAGAACTCTTGGATAGGTCTAACTCGCTGCATGACTTTCATTGTAACAGCTAGCTGAGATACATATTCGATCTTAATATTAACGCCCATTAAAATCTCAGGCATTGGAGGTATCCCGCCAAAGTCATCTACTATATCGTACACTCTATTTAGAGTAGGGTTTAGATACTCTGTAAGAATACGTCCTATAGCAGGCCCAAGTTTTTGTAATCTGTCTGAGTTCTTTTGTGTAATTTCTGTAGCTGTACGTCTTTTAGTATCATCAAGTAACATCTCTAAAAGGTCTACATACATCGAATGATTGATGCGTTTTTCTATCCGGTCTAATTCGATAGCCGTATTCCTGAGATCAGGTCGTACTAACATAACAGGGCTAACACCGGATTGGCCAGCGTTAGTATCTACATAATTAGCCCCACCGGCAACAAGAGAAGCCCCCTTGCCACGTAAAACGGTGGGAATATTTAAAGGGGGATCAACCTCTTTATTTATAGCCTTAAGTTTTAACTCTTCTATTTTCTGAAGCATCTTGACATCGGATAAAGTCCTAATTCCGGGGCTATCTCCGTAGCTGTCATTAGCTGATACTTCCCATCTAGGCGCTGTGAAAGGACAAGTTCTGTAACCGCCTTTCTTTAAAATATTATCTTGGTTACCTCTTTCCTCGAAATAAACCTCTTCCCATTTCATTTTTGTATTGACTTTTAGAGTAGGGTTAAAATCATCGTTAGGTTGGATAGCGTGTATAAGGGTAAAAAGGTTAGTACTATTAGTTTCAAAAGCTGTCTTAATATCTTGTGAAACAAGCTCTACTCCGAACTCTTTTATTATCTGTCTAGCGTTTAAAGCAAATCTTCTGTACAAAGTATCAGCAACGCCATGCGCGTCCACTCCGATAAAATACTCACCGATTGTAAAAGCTCTAAATCGCACAATATTGTTGAAATCTTGTTCCGCGAACATAGCCCCAACGCCGAATGTCCCGAACTCTTTTAAGACGCTAAAAGACGCATTGTAAAAATTAGATTTCTCGAGTACTGAAAGAATAACATCTCTAGTATCTGAGAGCCATTGTTTAACTTGTGTATCTTCGCTAACTTGTCTATCGGATACACTAAGAGCGAACCATGGAAGAGTTCTAGGACAAAGTCCACTTTGTAGTAAAGAAGCAAGACCATCTGAAGCTTCGAAAGCTATACCGTTTATGGTGTTGTTTGTCTTCTTAGTTCCGTCGTTAGCTTGTTCGGTATCACTACCTAAATATCTTCCTCTACGAGGAGCAAAGAACTCTCGTACTTCAGACCAATGCGGTTTCCAAGTATTAACATCAGCTTGTAAAGCATTGAATCTCTGACGGTACTTAGCCGTTCTCATTTCGTTATTTATCGCTACAGCGCTATTAACTATAGCCATCTTATTGCCCCAATAGCGTTTTGCCGCCGCTTGTGGTAGCGGGGTTAGTTAGACCAAAAGGAGAAGTTGCTATTGCTTTTGTAAAGCCAAAGCCTCTTCGTTTAGCCTCTTGTGTTTTCTTGATAGCTTCGTTGGTAGCGTTAATAGCCGTCCGCCCTTCCTCTGGTAAAGCTTCTATGGCTGTTTCCACAGGAGGGACTAAAGCAGCCGCTTCTGCCGCAGCTTTAAAATCTGCATCTTCTTTAGCTTTCTTAGCAGGGTAAGCCGCTTCTTCTGCTGCTTTTTGATAAGCTACGTATTCAGGGGTAGACATATTTATCGTTCTGGTATCTTGAGGTACTTCAGCAGGGCCTTTGCCGTCGCGGCCACCAGCTATCATATTAGCCGTTACCATATCGGTAGGTGCTGCTTGTGCTGGGGCTGCTGGAACCCCTTTTGTATTGGTAGTTGATTTTCGGGTAATAGAAGCTTTCCCTGTACTCATATCTCATCCCTCCGTACAAATCTATAAATCTACAATAGTATCGCCTCTTTCTTGCTTGAAATCAAGAACATTGTAATCGGTAATGGCTTTAGCATGGTTGTTTTGAGTAGGATAGTTATCCGTTTCGAAGGTTATGTTTTCAGCAAATGTCAAGGCTAAACCGTCCCCAAGATCAGGAGAAGCTAACCCTCTCTTTTTCATATCCTCTTTCCTCTCTAACTGAATCTGCCCGTTAAGGTTGGTGTAATATTCCACCCCGCAGAAATCAACTTCTAAGTCAGCGTTGTTTGGTAACACTCCCCCGTTTTTAAGCCAGTCTCGCATATTAACCCACATCTCGGCTCGCTTGTTAGCACAATCGTTTCGAATGGATTTGCCGTTGAACCAAACTCCGATAGGGCTATTTCCTAAAGCCTTAAGTTGGTCTATTACGCCCATACCGTATCCAGCGTCAACAAAGGTTGCTTTCGCCCCGTATTTCTTAGCCCACTGATTTAAAAGACCAGCTTGGGTTACACTATCAACCTCTCTAGCCTGCCATAATATTTTAGACGCTATGCCTTGTCGTATCCATTGAACTGACCTATCGTCGCCGAACCAAGCAACATCAGCTCCAAGAATCCTTGGTAGGTGGTAGTACGCGTGTCTTGGTGCTTGTCTAAGCATAGCTTCTCTAACAATGTCGTTAGGGATGAGCTGTGTGATACTTGCTCTTGGAAACTCACCTTTAACTCTGACTCTAACATAATCGCTATCCTCTCCGTAATCTTGTACCCATTGTTTGAACAACTCTTTGTTGGTTCCTTCTACGTTTCTACTATCAAGTTTTTGTAAATCGAAACGATGGGCTAGAGAGCCAAACGTATCGTGGAAGTATCCTGTGTTCTTTGTAGGGTTGCCGAAGAGTAACATCATCGGCTCACCGTCGGTAAGACCTCCTTGAGCGACCTGAAAGATCTTTTCAGGAACACCGGAGGCTTCATCGAAAATATAAAAAGGAGTAGATCCGCTAGCATGAAGACCAGCGAACGCTTCTGAGTTTTCTTCTTTACAAGTCATAGCATCACAACGCCATGATTGCGGGTAGGCTTTGTTTACTAGGTTCATCCCACCTCTAACGTTGTGGTAGTCGAACAAATCTTTTGTAACACTACTGTTATGCCACTTGGCTACTTCCGACCAGGTTTTAGTACGTAGCTGGTCGCTTGTGGTAGCCGTAACGATGCCTTTACAAAAAGGCCTAGTATCTGTAATCCATTTAATTATTATCGCAACAAGAGCCGATTTTCCTACTCCATGGCCGCTTGATGTAGACTTTCTAACAGGGGCTACTGGATTCATACCATCGAAGTTTCTTTCTTTAAACGCCTGTCCTAATTTACCAAGATAGTCCTCTTGCCACTTTCTTAGGCCCTGAGCATTTAACAACTCACCTTGACCCCAACTAAAAGCCCATTTCGCATAGCCCACGGGATCGTATTGAAATCTTGCTAAATCCTCGCAAAGGTTTTTAAAACTCATATCGTGTCCTCTTCGTCTTCGAAGAAATTGAATCCTTCGGGTTCGTGGGATTCCTCGGGTGCTGGCGCTAAGGTAACTTGGGGGAGGACATCCCTTACTACCTCGACCTCTATTGGTGGTAATAGCCCCGCAGCATATCGTCTACGAGCATCAAGGATAAGGGCTGCCATATCTTCCGAAGCAGAATGTTCTACTTTTGTTACGAACATCTTTTTCCATTCGCCAAGCATCCTTAATGCTTTCAACTTGTCGTTAAGTTTTATCTTCTTATTATGCCCGATAACACAACCCTCGCGGTCCACTATTGCATTTACCTCAAGGGACGCTAAGGCTCTACGACTCGCTTCTGGGATTTCACTAAGTGGTTTAAGATCGCCGTCGTCTGTAAATATTGTCATTGGGTCGAAGTAGGCTAAAGCTTTAAGTTCTAGGGCTATACGGGGTATGTCGTCGTCTATTGTCTTAACTGCCTCCATAGACAATCTATCTATCTCTTGTCTTACTAGGTAATTGTTAAGCATAGACTTAGCTTTTGTGGCTAGCCCGCCTTTAGTTTGTGGTCTATCGTCTTTGTATACCGTCTCAAGAGCGTTGATAGCATCAAAGCCGTTGGTAAAGTACTCCTTAGCAAAAGCTTTCATTAAATCTAATTTATCGTCCGGGCATACTAAACTACTCATAACGGCTCCAATTTAGGGGCTACTGCGGCTACTTTAAAGAACTCTACTAAGTAAGTGAGATCTCTAGCTCGCATATCTGTATAGGCGGAGGAGATACTACCATCGTAGTTCTCGGCTATTATAACTAAGTTTTTTATTTTTTGAAGATCTTCAGCGAAGTCTGCTAAAAGAATCTCCGGAGTAACTGTAGCTAAAGGCACGACATTTCTCGTCTCGTCCATAAATAGTCTCCCCTAGGTTCATTGTAGCACTAGGAGTTCCAAAAATCATCTTTTTTATTTTTTAGGGGTTTTATAGGTGATTTAGTTATTTGCTTATTCTCCCTATTCTCCCTATGAGTTTCGGGTAGGGGTGATTTATTTTTTATAGGATCCCTAGGGTTATCTGTGGAAACACCAAGGCATGGAAAAATACCCTCCCCAGTCGTCGCTAGTGCGTACGGGGGGTGGGGGGTGGTCTGAACCCTAGGTATAAGATTAAGGTCTAAGTAAGCTGTGTATATGGCAAGGGCAGACCATATGTCTTTGACTACCCCTTTAGTCTTGTCTACCCCATATCTGTTAATAAGGTAATGTCTTATACTCTTGTCATTACCATTAACCCCATGAATGAGGGTATTGACTACAGTCTTACGACATATCAGCTTGCAGTCAATACCTTGACTAGCACAGGCTTGTATTAGCCTACCAACAAAATAACAAGTGTCAATTAAACTTTGGCCGAAGGGCATACCGTAAGACTTAAGCTCTTCTATGACTACAATCGAGGGGTGCAAAATAGGCAACAATTCCAGCAACTTATAATTCTCTACTATACCCTTACCCTCGCTAAACCCGTAACTCATATCACCGACGATATAAGCCGATAGACTACTGCCGGGGTCTACAGCGAGTATTAAGGGTAATTGGTTGTTCATAGCTAAAAACCTCCATCGTAACTACACATAAGGCTAACAGGGTAAAAAACATAAGTCAAGAGTTGAGAGCTAAAAAGTTTGGGGTTACAGAAGCAAAAGATATTATAATATTTACCCAAAATTTATAAGAAAAAAACTCCGAAATTACTAAAAAAGAACTTTTTACATATGGTGCCATATGTTACCATATGTAAAATTTACAAAGTTTAAGTCCCCTAATGCGCCTGCGACTTAGAGTATGTAGTCGTAATCCCCCTTTAGGGGGTACGATGTACTCATACTCCCTTACGGCTAAACTTTCGTCAACTCTTGCAACCTATAGCTACTATTGAGAAACAACGTTGACGTATATAACAAAAAAAGCCTTACGGCTAAACTACCCAAGGCATAACTTTGCTTAAAACCTGTAACCCTTATTGCTCTAAGATTGCAGTAGCAACAAACACCCTGCCTGCATAAAAACTTAAATTATCGTGTACTACACCAAAATAGACCTAAAACTTAGTACGCAATAGCAACCTATTAAATAGCTTAGCTTTTAATATTGACTAATTGTAAAGTATTCGCTTACGGCTAAACTTTAGACGTTGCTTATTAGTATATTCTTACATCTAATCTAGCATATCTACCCGTAATCATAGCACCAAAAAGTGTATAAAATTCTAACATGTCAGAACATTTGACACTTTGCGCCGAAAGCGTTAGTAGGCTTGCTTCTTGTGTTATTTTAGTAGTAAAAAGTGTCTAAAGTTTGGGCAATTTAGTCCAATCGGTTTTTTAGCGAACCCAATAAAATCAAGCACTTGCAGTTTACACCAAATTGGCACACTATTTGCATTAAAAAAAGTATCGGCGCAAAGCGTTGGAACGGGTTGAAAGTTTACGTCAAATGTAAACTTTGATTTTATAGGGGGTTATAGGCATGAAAACTAAATCAAAAGAACCTAGAGACTATAGTTTAGTCTTAGACATCGGGTTATTTCTATTAGTAACACTAGGCGGGGTTGGCTTTATCGCCTTAGCTTACGTTCAAGGAGGTATGTAATGATAAAGGTTGTTAGTTATGAAATTAGACAATGGCATGAATTAGACGAGGCTACTAGGATTAAGGCTGTTAATAAACATCGAGATATTAACGTAGATAGATATGACTATGCCAATGAGATAATTAAGGACTTCGAGGCAGAGCTACAGAGTAAAGGCTTTATCGGGGCTAAAATTAGCTACAGTGGGTTCTGGAGTCAAGGCGATGGTTTATGTTTTGATTGCGATAGTATAGACACAGCAAAGTTCTTACCCTCACGTATGAAAGGATACGCGGAGTATATAACTTTAGATATACGCAAAAACGGCCACGCTAACTACTACAGCCATAGAAAGACTAGGTATATAGATTCGGAGTATGAAATTAGCGATAGCCGTTGGGTTAGTAAAGCTAGGGGTATAGCTACAAAGGAGGCAAAAGCAAATTGCCAAGTAGTTTATTTAGACGCTTGCAGAGAGTATTATAGATTATTAGAGAAGGATTACGATTATCTAACTAGCGATGAGGCTGTTATCGACACTATCAAGGCTAATGAATACTATTTCGATAGCGATGGTAATATAGACAATAACTAAAAACAAATGGAGGACTAGGATTATGAGTTTAACTAAAAAAGAAATGATTGCTTTTTGCGACAGAAATCTTGGCGGGTATTCTAAGGCTAAAAAAATAGCAGGTAGCACCCTAAGCCTTGAGTATGCGGATGGGGCTACTGGAATAGTATTCCACACAACCCAAATTATACTAAAAAAAGCAAACGGCAATATCCAGCTTTTTAACGGCGGGTTTTATACTAAGACAACTAAGGACAGGATTAACGAGTATACTAGCCTTAAGGTTAGACAAGTCAAGGGTTCTTGGTATGTCAACGGTAAACTATTCTATGAGGGTATAGAATTTAATTCTAAGGGCGGACTAGTCACGGAGGACAAAACAACCGACGGGGCGGCACAAAAAGCCCTTCTTAAAAAAATTAAAGCCTTTTCGAATCTTGTAGGCTTAGTGGACGGGGCGCAAAAAGGGATACCCTTACCTAACGGTGGAGATTGCTGGTATTGCAGTTTAAGAGATAATAAAGGCGTAGGGCTTGGAGAGCTTAGCGGTAACGTAGACCATCTGCTTAATCATATAGCTGAAGGATATGTTAACGGTAGCCTAATAGCAAATGCTTTACGAGAGAAGGGCTATAGAGACGAAGCAATAGGATTACACCTTAGCGGGACTTTCGGCTTGGATAGTCTAAGAAAATCAGTTTACGATTACATGAAAAAAAGACTTGTTACAGGACAGGAAAGCAACTGGAAAGCTTATCTTGAAACTATTGCAGAAATAGAAGCTGAGCAAGTAGCTTAGTTTTTTATTAACGGCTAAGTCTTAGTGTTAGCTAGGACTTAGCAACTAGTAAAAAACTAGAAATCTTAAGGGGAGGACTTTATTCATGAGTAAACGAGTTAGTAAAATAACCGTGTATTTTAAAGGGCGGTTTCACGGCGTTGACTATTGGGACGTGCAGACTTTTAAAGAACTAATAGAAACTTACGGGCTTAGACGTAGCCAAATAATAAGCTGGGTTAAAGCTTACCACTAGGAGGACTAAAGACATGGAAATTTTACACTACGATTTAGAGGAAGAAGTTATCGAAGCTATCGGAAACGAAGTAATTAGGGCTCTTAACCCTACTAAGGACATGGACGGTAGGCGGGTGGCTACAATTTGGGGCAACAAAAGCCCTTACGGGCTAGGGGTTTGTTTGGTTAGAGTAATCCAAGAACAAGCGCAAAAAGCTTTAGATAAAAAAGAACTGGAGGACTAAAAACATGGACAAGCTTAAACGTTTTAGTATGTGGGTCAATGAGACTAATAGCTACAAGGTATGGGTTGACGCGGCGGACGAGAACTCAGCTTTAAAACAAGTACAGGATACAATCGACAACGGGCTTTTCGAAGAGACATTCCAGCCTAAACTTAAAGGCGCAGAGTTAGAACTTGATGAGTATAGTATAGACGAAATAGACGAGCAGGGATTTGTGGTATCTAAAGACACTGGGGCAAAGGAGGGCTTAATATGATTATAGTAGAGGCTAGGAGGTGTTTCCAACCTACCTATGGAAACACCTACCATTCGGTTGTTGTTAAAGACACCCAAACAGGGGGTATAAAAAGGGCTGATTTTAATTATGGATACGATGAGCAGTATCTGAATACCGCAGCGGTTTTATTGGGTATGAACGAGGCAGAATTGAGACGGGATATGAGGGATAACCGCGCTAAATACCACGTTGTTTGTACGGACGTCCCTAGAAAAAAGGACTTGTAGCCTGCTAGACAAGATAAGCAGAAAAACGGCTTATCTTGTTCATGGAGCTTACAAGCTTCGATATTATCTAAGGGGGGATTTTATGCAGCTCAAACAAGATGAAATCAGGCGCAGGATTGAGCACTACGAGTACGACATAGCAAAGCGTGGGGGCGTAACTTATCGTTGCACTAACCTCAAACTTTATCGGGTTTTCGGATACTGTACGTGTACGCTTGTCGAAAGTACAGCAGAGTACAGCTACAGACATAACAATTGCAAGTATCCGTTTAAATTATTGGAGGCTATAAAACTATGAAATACAAACGTAACCACTACGATAAACTTTACTACAATTCAATGATTGAATGTACACAAAGACATTACAGGAGACGAAAGTATAAATCTATAGCCAAGTATATATTTTGGCTTCTTATGCTATCTGGAAATCTTTATCTAATAATGTTAGCTATAACAGGGAGGATATGATGGATATTTTTAAAGCAATCACTCATCTTTACGCGAATAAAAACAACAGAGTCAAATCAGTTTTTGGGGTTACTTACAGAGCTAATTTTAACACTATGAAAATCGAATACAATAACCCAACGTGTATGGACAAAGACCGTTGGCTACCCTCAGCTCTAATTGATTTCGATAATATGCTAAGCTACGAGTTTACGGTAGAGGATAGGACTTTCGAGGAGGTTGCAAAATGTCAAGAAAACTAGGAAACGAAATAAGAAAATCAGTAAACATATCCCCAGAGCTTGAAAGATTAATAAACCAAAGACTTATGGCTGAGAATAGGACTTTCAACGATTGTGTTAGAATGTTATTACTGGAATGGGTTAGTAAGCCTTATCTTGCTAATGTTGGACTTGATTTTTTAGACCTAGAAGCTGAAAGGATAGCAGAAGAAAAAGCAAAATATTTTGGAGATTTCGAAACTATAACAACTAGCGGTAGAGGCAATAGCTATGGAAAATAAATATAACGATATAGAATACTGCAACGGGGGTATAAAGCCCAACGATAAACCCTTTATCGGAGAACTAAACAAAGCTTTAAAATCAGTCAATGACATAAGAAGCTACATAGCAGGATACCAAAAAGGGCTTGCTGTTTGGCAACCTCGCAGCCAATCAGAACAAAGAGAAAGGGAGTTGGCTATTAGCGTTTTAAACGGCGTTGCTGATTTGTTGCCTAAGGAGGGAGTATGAAAGCGATACAAGTTATGGCAGATAGATGGAAACGTACTGCTTGCAAGAATGAATATGATTTGAAAATAAAAAACAAATTTATCGAGCTTTTGCCGGACATAAAACCTTTCGTCTTTCTATCTAAGCCGGATATGTCTAGCAAGATGTACGAAGTAAACAACCTAAAAGAGGCTACGAATATCAAAAACGCAAGCCCGTTTTCTATTTACTCTTTAGAAGCCGATACGGACTTTCTTTTAATTTTAGAAGATGAAACTGAACCAGATAAAGGCATGGCGATACACAACGTAGTAGTAAACGATTCAGATCCTAATAGACGGGAAATATTCGCAGCTATGTCCGATGTAAAAGGAACTAATCTTTTCGTTTTTCTGGACGATACTAAAAACTACCTTTTTATAATACTAAACGACTTGGTGGAGAGCTTTATAGATTTTATGAATAGCAAAACATCTCTAGTAAACATTCAAGACGAAACGCATAAAATACAGTATACCGACCAAGATAACAAAGTAAGAGCTGCTAAAATAACCAAAGTTGTTTACATAAAAGACGGGCGGGATAAGAAAGCTAACAGCAAAAAGATAAAAGGCGCTTGGACTCCGTTTTATAGCTGGAGAGTAAGAGGACACTGGAGAAAGATAGAAGAGAACTCTTTAGGCAAGAACAGGAGCGGAGAGTACTGTATAAAGGGATTAACGTGGGTAGTAGATTGTGTTAAAGGAAAAGGAGATTTAATAGAAAAAGTAAGAGTTATAAAATAGTTTCCAAAGTTAAAAAGTCAAGTATAATAACCCAAGAGGTGAGATATGAAAATATTACTCTTGGGTTTTTTGTTTTTATCAACCGTTCTTTTAGCCCGTCCAGATGACTGGGCTTGGCTAGGACAAGCACAACAGGCTAGACGTGGGGTTGTTATTCCACAATCTGATTTCCATTACGATGCAAATACCGACAACGGCGATTTAGGAATTGGCTTTGCTTTCTTATTCTCAAGAGCCTTAGAAGGCCTTAAAACTAAGTACGATTGCGAGGTAGTAGATACCTCCGAAGGTAGACTTGCTTTTGTATGTTTCGAGGACGAAACTGTAGTTGTTTTTTGTGACATAGACCTAGAGTCTTTCGAAATGGACTGCGTAGGCGGATAAAACAGGACGAGCGGAAAGGGCTGTTAAGCCCCTTCTGCAAAGTCTCCATTCTCGTCGAAAAAGTTACTGTCTTTATCTAAAAGAGCATCAAGTTGAGGATCAGCAAGATCCAACCCTTCGATGCTCTTTCTTTTTGCTACTACCCAATGTTTCTTTGGCCCGGCTGCCATGACATCGAACTCATAAACAAACATCTTGTTGCGATAGATAAGGCCTTCTTTTAGCATAGTAATAAACTTAGCTTGTCTATCTCGTTTCTTAGCGAAATCAAAAACACCTTCAAGTATCGGCTCTTGCTCCATAGCTTCGACTATATCGGCTACGTGTATCTTAGACTTATTAGGATCACTAACTGTTAAGATAGTATCAAGGTATGTAGCAACTCTTCTCTTATCAGATATTTCTACAGTCTTCTCGTCTTCAACTGCTGTTTCTAACAGGTTAGCGCACTTAAGGGCTCCGACATAATCTCCGTTATCTAAGACAACAGAAACTTTTTCGTACCAATCAGCGTGTTCAGAAGGGGCTTGTAAATTAGACTTAGCATTGTCTACTCTAAAATAGAAACGCCTTCTGGAATTAGGAATATTAAAAGTCATAGATTCTTTTTCATTCATGGGAGTTAGTACGTGGGCTATACGAGCAGCGTTAATTAAAGCCGTAGCTCCACGAGCTGAATACATATCTGGATCAGAGGTTTGGCTATTAGATAACGCTCCGCCTTTTGAGGTATGATGGACTAAACAAATAGCAACTCCAGTACGTCTTGCTATTGTTTGGAAACATTCTACTACCTTGTCTATCTCGTTATTGTTATTCTCGTTGCATTGATGGACTCTTACGAATGGATCTATTACCATAAGAATAATATTGTTATCTCGGATAAACTCAATAGCCCCCTCGATTGCACCTTGATTTATCTCAACCCCGTCTTTATTTACTTTAGCAACTAAGAAGGGCTCGTCATTTGAACTGGAATAATGGACGTTGTCTAATTCTTTAAGGTCTATCTCATGGTGTATGCAAGCAGCTACAGCTCTTCGTTCTGTTTCTTCTCTAGGATCTTCGGTATTATATACCCATACCGCGCCTTTCTTTATTACTTCGTTGCCCGTTAGATTTCTACCCGTGCTAATAGCAATAGCGTCTAGTAAAGATAGAGTACTCTTTCCTATTCCGCCGGGAGCTATTAGAACTGATATAAACCCACCAACGAAACGATTCTTCATAACCCAATCTCTTTTAGGAATTGCTTTGGGGTCAATTAGACTAAGAGTATTAGATTTCATACCCATTGGTGTAAATGACGCTGCAACCTTAGCATCACTAGGTTTATACGATGCTACAGTTTTACAGATATTGTCTAATTCTCTTTCGGATAAGGGCGGTTGAGTTCTTTCATTTAGTTTTTCTAGGGCTACTCTTATTTCGTCTTGGTTAAGACCTTTAGAGCGCATAGCGCCAGCAATAGACATAAACGTTGTATTACGTTGGCCCTCGATAACAGATTGCTTATCTTCTAGTACCGTTTTTTCTTTATACGATTTGTCTTCAATCTTTCGACGTAACCACGAGGGTAAAGTAACTACCTCGATAGGTGTATTTTCTGTTATAAAATATTCTTTGTTATCTAGTAAAGCCCCCGGAGCAACTACATATTTTCCTTTGGACTGAATATCTATTCCTCTATCGAGGACGCATGATTTCACAGCGCCTTTATAATATAGATGCAACCCCCCTGATGGTGTAGCAACTGTTAATGTCGGGGCGTGTTTTTCATTTGCTTGTCCTACTATTTCAGCGAAGTTAGTATCGCCTTTAGCCCCGTTCTTTACGTCTATATCTATTACAGTAATATCACTAGCTCCACAATATACACCCCAATTGTGCATAGGGTTAGCGGTTCCGTAGTCCTTTACTTTTTGCATCGTAGCTTTTTCGGCCCAATCTTGCCAGCCTGTAAGTGTAGGCACTTTCATATTAGGATTAACTGGGAAAACTTTGAATCCCTTTCCAGCCATGAACAAAGCACCTTCTAGCGGTGTTCTAAAACGCATAGACTCCCCCCCCCTTCCTTAATAACTATTTATTTTCTATTTCTTTGTGTTGGCGCTTTGGGTAAAGGTTTACCGAAAAATGCAGGATGAGAAGAGGTATGGTTTAACATCCATTCTTTCCAAGGAATATCTAGCCCTAAATCACGACAGCAAGACTCTAAAACTCTAGCCCTCTGCGACGATATACCTACTTTGCGATGAATGATTTGAGACAGTGTAGGCATAGCCATTCCTGCCTGAATAGCTAATCTCTTGATGTCTCCATGTTTCCAAAATTCAGATTTCTCTTTTAACATTTTGATCCCTCCCTTAAAAATAAATGTAACCCGTAAACATTAACGCCGTTTGTAAACTTTGTAAAGCTAAATGCGACACAGCCTCGTATAGAAAACACTAAAAAATAATAAAAAGATTTAGTTGACAGCTAAATGTTTCTGAAATATTATTCAAGTAAGATAAAAAATTAAAAAGATAAAAAGGATTAACAAACTTGAAGATGTACTATAAGAGCGGACTTTTTTTCGTAGATTCCGCGGACTTCACATACTTTATTACAATGAAGAGATCAGGTTTCACTTGGTTTAAAAAACAAAAAATATGGGCTACACCTTTCGCCTCAGTTGCCAAGAAAATGTTTAAGCATTGTCAACTTGATGAAAGCGTTTGTCTAGCTTTAGATAAAATCAAAGATGTAGTAGCTATGTCCCACGACTTAGGCACTAACGATGTTGAGGTTAATGGTCTATATCCGTTTCAAGTTGCTGGCGTAAGATACATTAAAGACAGGCTAGAAACTATTGGCTCTGTCCTAATAGCCGATGAGATGGGGCTAGGAAAGACGATAGAGGCTATAGAGTTTGTTAATGTATCCGAAGTAGAGCTTAAGAAGATACTAATAGTATGCCCAGCATCCCTAAAAGATAATTGGCGTAATGAATGGAAAAAGTTTTGTCGTAAAGACGTTAAGCCAGTTATTATTAATTACGAAAGATTAGTTTCACAGCATGAAATGAGAGCTAAGGTTTGGGATCTTATTATTTGTGATGAGATCCACTATATAAAGAACTCTCAAGCTAAAAGAACTCAGGCGATAGTTGGTTTTAGAAGTGATAAGGGTATTCAGTCTAAATATAAAATTGGTATCACCGGAACCCCTATTCCTAATAGGCCAGTTGAGCTCTTTGCCCCCTTGAAATGGTTATTACCTTATGGCTTTAGCGATAAGATGGCCTTTGCTAGAAGATTTTGCGACTTGTTTCACGATGGTATCGGGTACAATACAAAGGGCGCTAGTAACCTTGATGAATTACAAGATAGACTTAGATCAACTATTATGTTAAGGCGACGTAAAATAGAAGTGTTGCCACAATTACCCTCTAAGACTAGGCAGATAATAGAGATAGAGCCAACAGATAGAATGAAAGAGTTGCTACAACTAGAGCAAAGACTTATCGGCTTTACACCTAAAGATACAATATCTGATCTTCAGTTCCGAGAAGTAGTACAAAAGTTTTATGTGGGCTCTGGGCCAAGTTTTGAGAACTACAGTAAGACTAGAAGCTTACTGGCGGAGTTAAAGATCCCTTTAGTAATAGAACATATCGAAGACCTTATGGAAGAGGAAGACAAGCTGTTAGTTTTTGGACACCATCAAAAAATGATAGACGCTGTACAAGAGAGGTTCAGCTTACAAGGCGTAAAACTAACAGGTAAAACCGCCCTAAAGAATCGTCAAAAGATAGTTGATGATTTCCAAACAAATAGGAAAACTAGAGTCTTTGTTGGAAACATAAAAGCAGCAGGCGTCGGATACACACTAACTGCCGCACACAACGTGGTTTTTGCTGAGTGCGACTTTGTTCCGGGTAACATGACCCAAGCAGAGGACAGAGTATGCCGTATAGGGCAGACCGAAAAAGTGTTGATCCAGTACCTAGTAGTATCCGGATCGCTTGATGCTTTAATGTGTAAGAACATGGTTAAGAAACAAAAGATACTTGACCAAGCTTTAGATTGTAAATGGGATTTCTTAGAAAACTAAAAGGAGGTGGATTTTGAGAGTGCACGTTAGAAACAAAAGCGGGATAATGGATGCGAAGAAAAGCTATTCCGATTTTTCTAGTTTCGCCGGGTCTTTAGGCTGCTACAACCTAAAATTCAGAGGCGCAAACCGCAGAACATTCTTTGTTTTAGAAGAGCATGAAACTAAAACTAGTTTTTACAAAGGCCGTAGTTGGTTTTGTAATAAGAAACTTAACGACGAGGGCGCTTGGTATTACGTAGTAGATTTAATTGATTTCGAAGTAGAGAAGATCTGGCCTAAGAAAGATGAATGGCTTGATTTTAACGCTAACGAAATAGAAACCTGGGAAGACCAAAGAGCAAATTAAAAAGGAGGGGGCTAAATTGAAAGTAGAAGAGAATCTCGAAAAGATTGATCCATGGAAACACCGTTCTAAAGGAATGTGCTGCGCTACCTGTATGTGGTGTATAGTAAAGGTTTCTGAGGAAATGACTACCGCTACTCGTACATTAGCAAGATGTAGAAAACACGCTCCGACTATGACTGGGTACCCTGCGGTATTCCTAACAGATTGGTGCGGCGATCATAAACTAGACGAAAATAAAATATAAAGGAGAAAAACAATGATTGAAGAAATTTTAGAAAGACAAGCGGTTGCTTTAGAAAACATCGCTGCTACATTAGCGGCTTTAACCGCACAAAAATCTGGATGCACTGCCGAAGAAAGACAAATACCGGTATCTTCGCCAGTAGCCTCTGTAGTAGACGTAGAAAGAGAAACAGTTATGAACACACTAACAGCTATGAGTGTTAAGTTCGATAAGAAACAATCTACAAAGTACCTTCAAGGATTACTTGAAAGAAAGTTGCAGAATACTGAGAAAGGCGCTGTCGTAGTAGAAGCTCCTCCAGCAGCCCCAGTTGCTCCTGCTAAGAAAGAAGTATCTCAAGAGGCTACGGTTAAGGTGTTACAAGATGTAGTAAACTTTCCAGAAGGATTTAAAACTGTGGAGGCAGCTAACGTTGAAGAAACAGGCATGGTGTTTGAAGAAGAGCCAGCAGTCGAATCAGCCCCTTTATTTACTATTGCAGACCTTAAAATCGCAGGCTCGAACTTCATCAAGATCTATGGGCAACAACTAGCTAACCAGATTTCTTCGAAATACGGTCCAAAGCTTTCAGTTTTAGCCCCAGAGCAAATTGATGCTTTGGTAAAAGATTTACAAGCTTATGCTAAGAAGAACCCTAGATGAAAGAAATAATAAAAGACAAAACCCACTCTCGTTACGCCCCATCAGCGGCGCACCGTTGGATGGCTTGTCCGGGTTCAGTTACTTTATGCGAATCCCAACCCAAAAAGAAATCGGTCTACGCCGAAGAGGGGACAGCAGCGCATCAATTAGCCGAGCTATGTATTAAAAACAACGTACATCCTTCTTATTATCTTAATAAGGGCATCCTTATCCCAGATAGTATTAACAAGTACGTTGTGGATCAGGATATGGTTGATGCTGTTGAAATGTACGTTGAGACAGTTTTAGTAGACCAAGAGATTGATGATTTTTGCGGGGTTGAAGAGCCTTTCAATCTTTCTTGGTTACACGAGGGGATGTACGGCAGCAACGACTTTTATAGATTTAAGCATGAGACTAAAAAGCTAACGGTTTACGATTATAAACACGGTAAAGGCGTAATAGTTGAAGCAGAGTGGAACCCTCAGCTTATGCTATATGCTGTCGGAGCTATTAAAAACATAGCTGATAGACTTAAAACTCCTCTTTTTGACAGTGTAGTTGAAGATGTTGAAATAGTAATAGTTCAACCTAGGGGGCTTCATTCCGATACACCTGTAAGAAGATGGACGATTAAGGCTATAGACCTAATGTTCTGGGCGGTAAATGTTGCTAGACCTTGTGCTATTGCTACAGATACCCAAAAAGATAAGTTCATTCCGGGAGATCACTGCCATTTCTGCAACGCTAAAGCAGTATGTACTGCTATTTATAAAAGAGCGGCTGAAGTTGCTTGTGTATCTTTCGAAGATAAGACCATGAACTTTCCGGATGTTGCACTCCTTAACCCAAAGGATGTCTCCAAAGTATTACAGATCGCTCCAGCTTTTTCTGAATGGATAGACGCTGTAAAAGCGTCAGCGCTAGAACAACTTGTCCAAGGTAAAGAAGTACCCGGATACAAGTTAGTTAAGAAAAGAGCTGATAGAAAGTGGATCTCCGAAGAGGCTGTTGAAGAAACGGTAGGTAGTCAATGTTTAGGGGTTGATCTTTTTGAAACTAAGCTTTTGTCTGTTGCTAAGATGGAAAAAGCTTTGAAAGAAAAAGGATTTAAAGCAGCCACCCTAGTGGGCCTATGGGAAAAACCAGATAACGGTTTTACAATAGCCCCAGAATCAGACAAACGAGAGCAAGTGTCCCCGCCAGCGCTAGCTTTTGACGTAGTAGAAGCGGATTTCTTTGCGGAAAATTAACAATTAAAAAGGAGAAAAAGACCATGAGTAGAACAATTCAAACACCAAAATTTAGAGTAAGTTACCCTTACCTAGCAGAGCCAAGCGAGCCAATGCAAGCCGACGGAGACCCAAAGTATTCCGTGGTTATGTTGTTCGATAAAAAGACAACTAACTTAACTGAGTTAAATAAACTAATTAACGAAGCGATAGCTGACAAATGGCCTGATCCAAAGAAAAGACCAGCACCTCTTAGACACCCTCTCCGTGATGGGGATATCGAGAAACAAGATAAAGACGGATACGCAGGTTGTTATTTTATGGCAGCATCTCAGTCAGCTAAAAGAACTAACGGTATTCCTTGTTTTGATTCTCAAAAAGCGGGTATGTCTAAAGAGCAAATCAAATTTGAAATTTATCCCGGTTGCTTTTGTAGGGCTATAGTTCATGCTTACGCTTACGACGTAAGAGGCAATAAGGGCGTAGCTATTGGGTTAGACGGAGTACAAAAAATGTACGATGGCGATAGCTTAACAGGAAGAGTAAACGTTGAAGAGGCTTTTGACGTAGTCGAAGACGATACTGTGGATTTTAACTTTAACAAATAAACAATCGTATCGGGGGGCTTACGCCCCTTCGATACTTTAAGGGAGGTGGACTGTGTTTATTATATCATCAATTATCCTAATAACGTTACTTTGTTTTTCGGTATGGGAAGTTTTTTATTTTAGAGGACAGAAAAATTACTACGACAATATGCGTAAGAAGTACGCTGAAAGACAACTAGACCTAGTAACAGGCGAAGCTGAGTTAGCTAATGCCCTAGAGAAGAAACAAAGAGTTATCCGTATGCTAGAGCAAAGATTTAAAGACGCAGCAGAAAAGCATTTAGTATACAAAAAGATAAGCGGGCTTACAGAAGCTTTTATCTCAAGACTTATATCCGGAGAAAGATTTGTAAGACTATCCGATGTAAAGAATTATCTTGAAAAAACTAAGAAGGGATTTGTTCTTAGTATAGACGACCTTCCTTATTTTTCAAAAGATGATTTAGAACATAAAGCCATTTTAGATAAGTATTTTCCTCATCACGATTTCACCTTGTCGGACTTACAGAAAGAGTACGATCAAGACGTAGAAGACGGCGACGAGGAGGAATAATATGCAATACCTTTGGTTAGGTTTAGCAATCTTAGCCGTTTTAATAATTGTAGGTACACAAGACGGAGATAGGTGGGGGTTATGACAATTTTATTACTAATAGCAATAGTGATCTGTACGGCGATAGGTTTTGTAGGCGGGATGGTTGTATGCAACTACTTTAAATGGAAGAGCATCAACGGCGTTCTAGCCGAGATGGATAGAATGGGAAAGATACTGAAAAAAGCAAATAAAAGGATGGTGAAAAAACCGTGAATAAAAAAGACATAGTTTTAAATAATTTAGACCTTGTTGCAAAAGCCATAAGAAACCCCGGGCCGTATGGATGCTATATTAAATCAGACGACAAAGGGATCTATATCGAGGTCGAGAAATGAGAAAACTAACGATAGATTTCGAGACAAGGGGGTCTGTAAACCTTAAGACTAGCGGGCTGTTCAAGTACGCTGAGTCTCCAGATACAGATATTATTTGTATATCTTTTAAAGACTCTAACGCCCTTTCGCCTTGTGTCTATTATACCGAAAAGTTCGCAGCACTTTTACCGGAGGGGCATAGGCTTCCTCTGGTAAAGGACATAGGTCTTTTAACAAGGCTGTTCGGGTTAGTAGATGTAATCGAAGCGCATAACGCTACCTTTGAAATGATTATGTGGCGAGAGGTAATGGCTAAAAGAAGAGGGATGCCAGATATACCTTTTAATAAAGTTAGATGTTCAGCAGCGAAAGCTGCTTACTACGCTTTACCTAGATCTTTATCTGATGTCGGCTCAGCTCTTAATCTTAACGTACAAAAAGATGCTGCGGGCTATGCTTTGATGATGAAGATGTGTAAACCTAGAAAGCCAACGCTTGCTGACCCTAGTATCTGGCACGAGTACCCTGAAGACTTAGCTAGGCTTGGAAGGTATTGTATAAGGGACGTTGAAACCGAAGAGGAAATGAGCGGTCTGCTTCCTGATATGCCAGAGCGTGAACTAAACTCTTGGAGAATGGATTTTAATATCAACAACCGTGGGTTAATGGTTGATGTCGAGGGTATAAAAAATATCAGGGCTAAAGTAGAGGACTCAGAAACTAAACTAATCCTTGAGATCCAAGAACTAACAAAGGGCTTTGTGAAATCTGCTAGACAAATTGATAACCTAAAACGCTGGCTTGCTGATAACGGGATAGATGTAGATAACCTTACTAAAGATACCGTAACCCAAACTCTTAAGAAAGATTGCCCTGCCGATGTCGCGCGAGTGCTTGAGATTAGACAGCTACTTGGTAAGAGTAGTGTCGCAAAGTTCGAAGCCATGCAGGATTACACCTGCCAAGATAATCGTATGCACGGGCTATTTATGTGGCACGGTGCTACTACTGGAAGGTTCTCAGGCAAAGGCCCACAATTACAAAACTACCCTAGGGAAAGTTTCAAAGATAGAGAAATAGAAGATGTGCTCGCATGGGATAAGGAAACTATAGAAATATGGCATTGTCCTATCATGCAGGCGGCTTCAAAATGTCTTAGGGGTATGATTGTAGCCCCCGAAAACAAACTGCTCGTAGCGGCTGATTTTGAGCAGATTGAGGCTAGGGTATTAGCTTGGCTTGCAAGAGAAGAGAAAGTTCTCCAGCAATTTAGGGATAAATTACCGATTTACGAACTAGCAGCCGCTGACATATACGGCAAGCCGTACAACAAAATAAATAAAGAAGAAAGACAGATCGGAAAGGTTTGTACCCTAGCTCTAGGTTATCAGGGTTGGATTAGCGCTCTTCAAAATATGGCGACAGCTTACGGGATAGTATTACCTAGTGAAGACGAGTGCAAAAAGATTATGACAGAATGGCGAATGAGCAGACCAGCTACAGTTCATCTTTGGAAAGACTACGAGGAAGCTGTTATGAAAACAGTTTCTACAGGGCAGCCCCATTCAGTAGGTTGTATTAAGTTCGGTATCCAAGACGGGTTCTTAAGGGTTCTGCTTCCTTCTGGAAGAAAGATCTCTTACTACCAGCCAAGGATAGATGAGGTAGTAACACCTTACGGTGGAGAGAAGAAATCTGTAACCTACATGACTCAAAGAGCGATCAACAAAGCAGGCTCAACTAAATGGGATAGAGTGCCAACCTACGGCGGTAAGCTTGCAGAAAATATCACTCAAGCCGTGGCTGCTGATTTGTTGATAGATGCTTTAAAAAGAGTGGAAGCTAGTAGTAAGTTTAAGACGGTATTGCACGTACACGACGAAGTTGTAGCAGAGGTTGATGCGGGGTTTAAAGACCTTAAAGAATACGAGGATCTAGTAGCAGAAGTACCTGAATGGGCTAAAGGATTACCGATAGCAGCGTCGGGTTGGATAGGAAAAAGGTATAGAAAATAATGGAGAGCGGTATGAATTACGAGGAAACACTACGCAATAAAGTAAACGAGTTATTGACTGGTTTCTATGTTAATTTTCGTTTAGACCACGATAGAGTAGGCGGCGAAAAAAGAATACTAGATCGTTTCAAAGCCACCGAGCTAGAAATGGAAAAAATAGAAATGATAAACAAATACATAAAGGGGATAAAATAGAATGAGTATTTTTAAAGATTACGTTTTTGACCCAACACCTTTGGAGTACCTTAACTGGCATAGGAAACTTATTATGATTGTGAGAAGAATTAAGAAGCTGTTGGTATTGCCTTTGATTCTATCTATCCTAGTTAGTTTTACTATCTTGTACGCCTTTGAGAACAGGATCCTTTTTAGAGAAACAATCAACCACGCTATTTCTTTTCTCGATAGAATAGGAATGGCTATATCTGGATGGGCGGAGGTGGGGAAATGAAAAAGCAAACGCTAAAACAAGTTAAGATCTTAGAGTTTAATAGAGAAGAGTTTGTAGGGCAATCTATCGCGGAGATACAAGACGAAATAAACTGCGAGCTATCGGAGTTAGCTAAAGCAGATTGCTCTTTACTTTTTGTAAAAGAGTCAGTCTTATGCCCAGGAAATATTTTTGTTAGCATCTACTATGATACTAACGAGGAGGTAGTCTACTAATGAGTATAGTACACATACCCGAAGCAGTCAGAGACGTTCAAGACGATTTAGAAAAACTTACCGACGGTATAAGAGGGCATAGAACTTTCGATTCTCTTTATATGAAAACCACTGAGCTAAGAGAACTACACGAGCATATCTCTAAGCTTAATAAAGAGATAAAAGACGCTGCTGACGGGGCGGACGAGAGAGTACGCGAACTAGAAAGAGAGCTCGAGAAGAAAGAGAACCTAGAGCAAAAAATAGATGAACTACAAGATGATTTAAAAGAAGCTAATGAGCATCTTTCTAGGTATACTGAAGCTGCCGTTAAATGTAGGGAAATGCTAGGAGGGGTATAACTATGCGGTTAGTATTGGACAGATACAAGAAAACTAAAGACTGTACTTTGGGCGAACTGCTTCTTATAGACAATAAAGAAGTAACCGTATTTAAATGTGATACCCTTGAAAGACCTGATTACAACAACGACGGGATCGCTAACAACGAGAAAGGGAGATCCTGTATACCCGAAGGAAAATACACCTGCTGTAAAAGAGTATCCCAGATAGTAAAGCGCAGCTTCGCAAGCTACACCAGCTCGGGTAAAGACAAAGACATGATGGAGTATTTAAAACAAGGGTTTACTTTTGAGATAGGAGGCGTAAAGGGCAGAGATAATATCCTGATACATCCAGCTAACTACGTACGCCAACTAAAAGGATGCGTAGCTGTTGGAACTAAAACAGGAGGAGAGCCGGGGATTGACTACTGCTTAGTTAATAGCCGAAAAGCTTTTATGTCTTTGTCTACTTTGCTTAGAGATTATCAAGAAATTGAATTAGAAGTAAACTCACCTAGCGACTACTACAAGCAACAATCCTGAAATTAAAACTAAACCCACGGAGATGAGTAGTCTTTGTTTCTTAAGGCTGCTCATCTCTGCACTGACTTCCGTTTTGTACTCCTGAAATGCTTTCTCGGAGTTGTTCAGTAACAAAGATGTTTTCTGTTGCGAGTCTTGTAGCTTCGTTAATGTAGACTGAGATGTCATCAACTGTATCGAGAGACCCGCTGATAACTGTCTGGAGTCTACTAACTGTGTTCTTAGCAAAAGTAAGCTGTCGTTCGAGTTCTTTAGAACGGTTAATAGCTGTTTGTTCTGACTGTCGAGTTTGTTCAAGAGTTGATATGAGTTCTGATTCTCGAAGTTTGAGAGTTGAAATTCTTGAGCGTGAAGAGAAGTAAAAGTACAAACATAAAGACATAAGTACAGTGATAATAATTGTGTTGCCATATTTCTCAAAGAATCCCACATCATTTACCCATGGCTTTCTGCACCAAGACTAACCCTATCGCCACTACAATTGGGGAGGCTACTAGGGTTAGTATCGCTACAGAAATTGTTTTAATCCATTTTATATCTGACATTAGTTCGGCATGAGCTGAACAAAACTTCTCTTTTTCCACTAGTTTCCACCTCTTTCAGTAAAGTTTTGTAGGGTTTTAGCGCCTATTCCGGAAAGTATACATTCTATACCTTCCTTGCCCTGCCCTTTAAATAATAATACCACACCGCAAATACATAGGAAAGCAGTAATATGTCTTCCTAGCGAAGGATCTTTTCCGTCCGAGAGCATACGCCCTAGGTAATCAAACACAACCTTAACTAGGCATTTTATCTTCGTGTTCAATAGGCAACTCCGCTTTTATTTTTGCTCTGACTTGCCTTGCCTGCGCTAAGTACTGCTCCGCTTTTTCAGGGTAAATTAAGGCCTTCTCTAGTAAAGGAGTTTGTTCCAACAAATACCTTTGGTATCTAAGAGCTTTAACCTTTTTTACATCATCACTATTCATAAATCACCACCGTTGCGACGACATCCACAGGATCGCCACCGCTTATATTATTACCGCAAGTTATTTTAGTAACTGTTGTCGATACATCCTCTTCTAAAAAATCAGGCGTGCCCATCATCCCAAAAGACTTTCCTACGGAACCTAGACAATATTTATCGGCGGTATAATAGTTAACCGCTAAACTTTGTACATAAGGTCGGCTGTTAGCGAGAGGAGTTATTTCCCAATAGACACCGAAATCTGAATCAGCATCTAGATCTAAAGCAGCGTACTGAGCGGGAGTGATAGTAACGCCGGCCGAATCGGCTAGATGCCCGCTTGCGTTGATAGTTAAACCTTTAGCCCCAAACTCGCTAGAGGTCATAACCTCCCATTCGCCAGCGACTAAAGTCAGAAGGGATGAGCCTAAAGAAGTTAATATAGCTAACTTAAAAGCAGTGCTGGGGGCCCCAGTAGTAGCTTGTATACTTTGGATATACCCGAAATCACTTTTGTTAAAAGTGAAGCTAGTTTGTAAGAATCTAAAAGGAGCGCCGTAAGGGTTGTTACTGTTATAAGAATAAACCTCTACCATTCCCCCGCCGGTATATAAATTCTTTATCCAAGTTATAGCGCTGTCAGCCCCAACGTCGGCGCCTAACTCTACTGAATTAGCGGCGGTTCCGTCTCCGGATATCGCTACTACCGCGTAAGTAACTCCCCCGATACGTATTCTCGTATTTATCTGAACGCTGCCGCCAGGGGCTACTGAAAAATTACCTTTGTTGGCCTCAGTACCTTCTACCCATGTAGCTTCGTTTGCGTTCTCATCATCTATTAATATGTTACCGCCATCGGTAGCGTAAAAATAAGATGGATCCTGAGAGAGTTGCCCGGGGACCTTTACCCGTAAAAAGACATCTTTCTTACCATTGTTGATAGCGTTAGCTGGATGGGTTATATTGAAAGAAGTACCCATAGACTGCTCCGCAGCCGATTGTATAGTCCTAGACTTTACTAACCCTGACCCCGATGCGCCGCCTGTGCTTTTCTTAACTAAATACATAATATCACCTCGTTAATAAACTAAGAGTCTTTTGTCCAAGCACCTAGCATATAAGTTATGCGCCATTCTGTAGTGTTTCTGCACTCAACCCTAAGCTGAGCGCCTTCTACGTTACTTCTCCAGTATCCTGCCGCCGCAGAGTTGTCTCCTAGGTAGGAAATTATATCTCCTGCGGCTGCTTTAACCCTTAGATACTGAGCAGCCTCAACACTAAAGTCTTGGCATAAACCTGCTACAGCAGAAGGAAGGGTAACTATCACTTCGCCCGTAGCTCCAGTATTAGTATAAAGCATACCCGATTTTATGGCAACCGCTGTATAGTCGGAGGTCTTATCTTGTCTTTGTACGACGATCTTTCTGTATAGAATGTCTGTAGTTACATCAATTGCTAGACCACCGGCACTATCGAAATAGTTTAAGTCTGTAGTGTAAGATACCAAAGCCGAACTAAACTCTACGATACCTCCGTCAGCTACACGATTAACGTAAATGTGGGCTTTACTTATACAGTATATAGCGTCTATAGTGCCGCCACGTTGAGCATAGAATCCGTAGTTACCGTTAAGGCATAAATTACCGCTGTTTGTAAAAGCATACGTTGAATCTTGTAAGCATCTTACGTCGTAGTAATTGTTATCGAAATAACAACCTACAGCGGATCCGATAGAGTTAGTTAAGTAAGCAGCCTGTCTGTTAGACGCTCCGGTAAAGTTTCTAAAGACACAGTTGTTATGGGCTAAAACTGCTAAGTTACTAGCTACGTGTCCGGAAGCTGCCGTACTAGCCCCGTCCGTTAAAACTCCGTAGCAGGTAGCTTCTGAAGCTATAGACCCATGTATACTAGAAGGCCCGCTCCTAGTCATATCGCAACCCGAATACCAAACAGCACTATCTTTATCAAAGACGTTGTAAGTTCCGCTAGATGCTTTAAAAGATAAAGAGTTGTAATGAACAACTAAGCTCTTTTGGCATCCTACAGTAGATACTGGTCTTGTTGTTATAACTGCTGGTTCGAATATAATAAAATTAGTAGTAGCGTCGAAAGTAGTTAATAGAGCTACGTTCCTAAGAGTTAAAGTATCAGCGGTATTGCTTATAACCATATAAGCTAAATCGTAAGTACTGTACCCTTTTCCAGAGGTAGGTAAGAACCATTTACCCGCAAATTCGTTTACTGTAAAACTAGATCCCGGAATAGTTAGAACAAGGTTTTGGTAGTTGATACCATCGGCCTCGCCTACTGTATTAACTACGGCTAAACTTCCTATAGCCATAGGCCCTGCTAGAATAGTTCTCTCGCCTTGTATTCTTAAATACCTTGTAGCTGAAGAGGTGTTGTACACCTTAGCTATGTACAAGTTAGTATTGTACGTTCCTGCTGCCACGTTAATAAGACAATCGTGGTTTATCTGTCCGGGTAAAGTATCAATAGCTTTTTGTATCGACGCAAAAGGGTTTAAAAGCGTTCCTGTACCCGTTATATCGCTACCCGTTGTAGCGACGTAATAGGTTAGAGCAGCAATCGTCTTGTCGATATAATCGCCTGCTACGGGTCCCCCGCCAGAACTTCCCCTTTTTACTAAATACATTAAACGCCTACTTTACCGCAGAAGAAAGCATATCTATAATTGCCTGCTGCGGTAATAGATACCGTGCTAAATGGGCCTGTCTTTGTGTACAAGGCTTCGCCAGCAAGCACTATTAAAGTTAAAGAGTAGCCGTCCTTTCCGCCTATTGTTGTGTCTTCGTCTGTAATATTAACTGTTAAAGCTTCCGCGGTATCGTCGTTAGCTAAGAATATAGCGTCCATTAAAACTGGTAGGTCTATATCTTTGCTTTCTGTATCCGCCTGAAAATCATACATAGGAAGCTCAAATCTATCCCTTCCTATAATCTTAGAATCGCTCATCTTTGTAAAATCGTAGCTCATATATACCTCCTATTTAATAGAATATTCTTACTACGCCCGGTGCACCTGAACCGCCAGCGCCGCCGGCATTGCCAGTAAGGACACTAGCCGCGCATCCGCCGCCACCACCGCCACCGCCAGCCCCTTTATAGGCAGCCGTGCCGCCTGCAGCTCCCGGGGTTCCGGAAGCATACCCGCCCTTTCCGCCCGCAGCGTCTCCGCTAAAAGGTCCTGTCCCACCGCCGCCGCCACCGCCGCCGCAAGCCTCTCCCGGCGAAGGGTTATTTCCACTTCCGCCCGCAGTTACGGTAAAGCATCCTCTAACATTCTTAGGGGGGTCTCCACCGGCTCCACCGTTGTTACCGAGAAGAGCTCCGCCGCCACCGCCGCCCCCTGCGCCTAACTCTTCGCTATCGTTCCCCCCGGCTCCGGCGCCCCCTACACCTCCTACCCCGCCAACGCCTCCGGCAGGATTACCGGTTACGAGGGGGATATAAGACGCCCCTCCTACCCCGCCAACGCCGCCTGCGTCTCCTATCGTAGAAGCTAAACCCCCGCCGCCGCCCTTACCCCCTCTAGCGGATATTTTCACTATTCCTGTACCGTTAAATTGGCTAGATGCCCCGTCCGAACCCGCGCTTCCGCCTATTCCGTTACTAGCTCCCCCCGCTCCGCCAGCCCCGCCTGCGCCTAAAGCTATGTTATACCCCTCCCCCGGAGTTACATCAAATTCGGTTTCGATTAACCGGCCGGATCCGCCACCACCACCACCGCCGCCGCCTGCTGCGACACCACCACCGCTAAGGGCGTTGGCCCCACCGCCGCCGCCACCGCCACCGCCTACTACTTGTAGCTTAATGTGGGTTACGTTAGCAGGGCAAGTCCAGACACCGTTGCTAGTTATCTCTTCTACTTTATTATATTCTTGTGTAGTAAAACCAGTATGTGTTTCGTTTACTACTAATATTTTACCCTCATCGCCAGCGCCTACAACGGGCATATTTAGTCCTGCCGCGTAGCTTTCTGCTAAAGCGGCTGCTGCGTCCGCGTCTATTACGTCTTGAGCTGTAGCCGCGGCGTCTAACCCTGTCTGAACCCTATCGGCTGCTGTTGCTATCTTATCTTGTCCTGTAGCCGCAGCGTCTAGTCCTGTCTGAACTCTATCGGCCGCTGTTGCTATCCTGTCTAAAGCTGTTTGTGCTGCGTCCGCTGCTGTGTCTATCGCGTCTTGGGCTGAAGTAGCTGCTGAGTTAGTAGCTGATGCTCTGTCTAATCCTGTCTGAACTCTATCGGCTGCTGTTGCTATTTTATCTTGTCCTGTCTGAACTCTATCGGCGGCTGTTGCTATTCTGTCTAAAGCTGTTTGTGCTGCGTCCGCTGAGGCTTGCTCGGCTAAGGTTTCGATATTAGCTATCAAATCATCGCCTGTATCGGTGCCGGATTCAGATACTTTAGGGGTACGATCTAGTTGTTCCTGAAGCTCTTGAAGCTTCATTACTGTAGCGTCTAAGTCCTCTTCAAGTTGTTCTAAATCTAAATATTCGTCGTAATCTGTTGTTTGTAATAAAGGTACTGTTCTTTTAATTGTGATATTCCAACCACTAGCAGGGGCTTCTACTAAAGTAACATCGCCTCCGCTAGGATCGCCTATATCGCTAACAGAGTAATCTGTATCTAGTTCGAGTGTTTCTCTACTAGCTTCGGTATCAGCGGCATCGGATATTATAACTTTTATATGTTCGTCAGAAAGAACTTTGAACGGGTAGGTATAAATCTTAAGAGACCCGTTGCTAACGTACTGAGCCTTGTTTACTATAGACGCTATTGTCATTTAGTCCTCCAATCCTTGCTTTAACTTATAAGCTTCTTTCACTAAGTTCGGGATGGGGACGCCAAGTTGGTATGAAAAAACTCCGGCTACATCTTTGAGCAAAAGGTCGTATTCCGCCTTTCCGTCTACCATCTTACCAATAGCATAACCCACCTTTAGCCCCTTGTCCACACCTTCAAGCGGGGCAAAGCTCTGTTCTTTACCAAAACGTATACCGCCAGCGATATTATCTGTTACAAAATTACCTTGGCATATATTTCCTGCTGAAGCCCATAGCAAATCCTCTGGCTCTGGCTCTTCGCCTTTTAGCCCCGCCCCTACTAAAGTAGTAAAAATAGCTGGGGCTAGTATCTCGTAAGTGATATGAGCGGCGTAGTCTGCTTTAGATATTTGTCCTGCTTTTAAAGCTCTCCACTGTTCGCCTTTCCTGTTTCCAAACTTTAAAGACCAAGACATAACTGTTGTCATCCAACGCATAAAGCCAGCAGATCTTTGCGCTGCGCTAAGATCAGAAGGTCTGTTAGACGGTTGGATTCTCCTTACCGCGTCGTCAGCGTATCGTATAGCCAAAGCGTCGCGTTCCTCGGCTGTTAAATTAGTTTTAGAAGATTCGAACATTGATTTTTCGTAAGCCCCAAGCCATATAGGAACATTAACCGCTCTATCGTTTAGCTCTAGCCACTTAAAAGCGAACTGTTGTATATCTTTTGCGGTAATCTCAATATCGCCGAAAGAGATAGATTGAGTCGATAAGGTTACATCCTTACCCGCTATACTACCAAGTGATTTAGTAAAGAACGGATTTTGATAGCTATAAACAAGAGATCTCATTTCTCTATCCATCGACACGTTTCGTGTACGCATGAAGATAGATTTAAGTAATATCTTTTCGAACTGTTCGGTATGGCTTAGCCCTAAAACAGAGGTTTCCCATCTAGTTTGTAGAAGCCCTTTCATCGCCCATTTAAAACCAATCTCTTTCATGCCCGTAAAGAAAGCCGCTCTTTGTTTTACGCCTGTTCCGAATTTAAAAAGCAAATAAGACATAGCTGCTTTTTGTCTTTGGTCTTCGGCTATAGCGTCTATCGCGTCTAAATTACGTCTCTCAGGAAGGGCTAAGTATTCGGCCCATTCTTCTATTCTAGCTAAGTTATCTGGCCCTAATTTTTCTGTTACTATACGTCTCCAGTCTTTGTTGTTAATAATTTTCTGTAAGTCCCTTGTGTATTCCGCAAAGCTTACATACCTAGCAGCGTCGGATAAATGCTCAAACATAACTCCAAGAGAAAGTTTAGGAGGTAAGAAGTGTCCAGACTTTCTGTCTTTAACAAAGCTATCTGTCATCTTTACAGAGTGGGTTAAAGACGCTAATCTATTACGTCTCATATCCTCTACGGTGTCAGAGCTTTCTCTTCCTATTAGTTTTCCAACAGCTTGCGTCGTAAATAGCTGTGTCTTTCTATCGTAAGATAAAGGGTAGTAGCCGCCTTTTAATATTACGTCGTTTCCGTTTTTATCTACGAAAGTAACTTCCTGAGCTTCTACCTTACTCATCTTTTTCCTGTACACGTTATAATATGTTTGACTTACTTTAGGATGCAAAGTCTCGATAGTGTCCCAAAGCTTCTGTATAGCCTGCAATTCAGCGGCTTGAAAATACTTGCCCATAGCTAAGCATTGTTCCGGAGAATAGCCGTAGGCGTTTGTTATAGCTTCCATGTTACTAGCGTTCCCAAGGTTAAGCATAAAGGCTACCATCATTTCGCCGTCCCATTTATGTATACCTGATTTTTTCATGTTATCTGGGATAGGAAATTCAGCTAAATCAAATCCACCTCTATAATTAGCTTGTCTCTCTTTTGCTATTCGTCTCATAGCTTTTCGTAAGACGGCTACTGAAGGTTCTACACTATTGTACAAGTCGCCTAAGAGGCTATCGTTAGTTCCTTCTCTATCACTAGCTGCGTTATATAAAACTTCTTTAGAAGGCCCGTATTTTCCTTCAGCTTTTAATATTACTTCTTTTCCATTAGCGTCTTTAACTTTTACGTTCTTTGTTCTTATTCGTTTGAAGTTATCAAGTCTTTCTGCTATAAACTCCATAGATCTTCCGTAAGACATTACGGCTTCTACTACATTAAACCAGCCTTTCCTGTCGTATTTAAAATCAGGTAAGAACTGCGCCTCTTCTATTACTTTAGCTGTAAAATCTTGAGCGGTCTTAGCTACACTCTCTTTAAAAGAAGCAAGCTGTAACCGTCCGAAATGAATTATAGCCTGTATAGCTTCGTCTAATTCTCGTAACTCATCTACTGTAAGATTTTTATAATCTACCTCTTTTTTTAGATTAACAACCCATTCAGGTATTAACGAATAAAGTAAATCGTCTTCTTTGCTTAGGTCCGGCAGCTTAGCCGGGGCTTTACTCTTTATTGTTTTAGACACGTTGAGCTTATAATTAGCGGCTAAGAAAGAAGCTGCTTCGCTAAAAACAGGCTCCGAGTTATTAAGCTTGCCCTGTAATTTACTTGTAACGTATCTATTTTCTATTTCTTTAATCTCATCTCGTACGCGTATACATTCCTGTACAGCAGCGTGCTGTAATAGCTGAGCTCTTCTACGTTCTAGCGCCTCTTCTACTTTGCCTTCTTTAAGGGCTTTGAACGATTTATCCCCGTTTCTTTTTTCGGCGAAAGAGAATACTCTGTAGTCCCTTGCGTCTTTAACTTTCTTGGAATTAACCATCTCTTTAGCCGCATTACGTATAACAGTAGCGTCAGTAAAGCTAGGTCTAAGTACATTCTCATTTTTAATTTTCCCTAAGTTTTTCTTTAATTGTTTCTGAAGCTCTGTAGCTTCTTTTAAAAGATAAGCAAATCTATCGTCGTTATGGAAAGCTTCATCGCCGTTTACGTTTTCAAAAGCAGTTAAATCAGCTTTTATGCTTTCTTCTAGCGCTTGGTCTAACTTCATTCTCTCTTTTGTAACAGCCTTGTATTTGTTTTCTGATTTAAGTAAATCATCTACTAACGCCTCTACTGAATCGTATTCCATAAGAGAGGCTAACTCTGCTACGCCCATATATTCGGGCACTCTATTGTCGCCGCTGTGCATACTATCGTAGTTGTTGTCTTCATATTTATCTTGGTTCTTTAGGTGGTTTAATAGCGCCTCGACTCCGCCTTGACTGCTTCGGCCTACGTCTAACAGCCCATCCATAACCATCTCTTCGGCTACTTGGTCTATGCCTCTAGCGCCTTTTATGAATATACTATGAGAGCCCGCTCCTTTTCCGAAGTAAAGTTTACGCTCACCTTCGGGTATCGAGTTAATATTTATCCCGCCGTAATCTTTCACAACTAAGTCGTGGAAAGATCTTAGTGCTTGACTTTTCTTAGCAACGAAGGGTTTAGCTATAAACCCTTTATGTCTGGTTTTTATAGTTTTGTATTGCTCTTCGTTTACGTAAGGATCTAAACTCTCCGGGTCTACCCCGCCCTTGTCTTTAGCAAATTCTATAGCCGCATAGACGGGTATCGAATTAACGTTTTCAGTAGCTAGTTGTAGCTGAGCTTCTCCTCTGCCCCCTCTTATATCAAAAAAGGTTTTAATCGCATCGTTAGCTTGCTTAGTTACCGCTCTCATCTTAGATTTAGCTTTGGCTTTTTCTATGGCTACTCTATCTTTTTCGTCTATATCTTTCATAAGACTTACAAGACTTTCTTTCTCGTTGTAATAGGCTGAAACCTCTTCTATGTCTTTTTCAGAAGCTATCCATCTATCGAAAATACCAGCTAATTCTGGAGACACTTTTTCGTAAGCGCTAGTAGCTTTATACGTAGCTGTCATCCATTGGTTGAACTTATAGAAAACGCCTTCTAGCTTAACGCTAGGGGCTTTACTAGTCATAAGATAATATTCGAAAGCTGTTGCTATTTTCTCGTAAGCATCGTTGTTAAATTCTCCTCCTACGCTATCTTTTAGCATCTCGTAGTCTGCTAGAAGTATAGGATCTTGGCCGTTGTCAATCTTAACCGCTCTTTCAAATTCTTTTGTGAGTATATGAGACACTTCGTGTACGAAGGTTGTTCTATTGGCCGATTTAAAAAGCTCTATGATTGTGCTCGTATTGCTAAAAGATACCGAACCTAGCTCGCCATCGGCGCTTTTTCCTCTCATCATTACTAACGGATTAACTCGGTTAAACCAATCAGCATTACTCTCGCCAGTAATCTTAGAAAATACTTTGGCTCCTGCTAAAAGAACGGCGAGCTTTGTATCTACATCCGAAGCTTTTAGCCCAGAGGCCATAAGTGTTTTACGCATATCCTGAACTTGAGGAGGGTATTCGGTATCCGCTAAGTTTTTCTCGTACTCTTCGTTTAGGCTCTTAAGATTTAATACCGCTTTTTTAAGGGCCTCTTTGCTATCGTTCATGGAATAGTTATTAGGATCAAATTGCAAGTCTTTAGCTAAAGCTACAGTCTCTTGAGCTTCAGCAAACTTCGTTATCCATTTAGCTTTAGAAAGCTCTAAAGGTATCTTAGATTCTTTAGCGCTATCGTAAGCCTCTTCGGCGCTCATTTCTTTTAAAAACTTTCTTAGTTTTGGCTCGTCTTGGTTGTATTTTGCTAATAGCACTTCGGTATCTACAAAAACGCTAGTAGGCACGCCATGTGCTTCTAAATCTGCTTGTAATTTATTCTCAAATTCCACAGGGTTTGTTTTTCTTAACTCTGAGTTCTTTCCTGCGTCTATTAAATAACCCCAAAGCTTTAAATCAGCATTAAGCTGTTTCATCTTTCTAAAGTCCATAGGAAGATGAACTGAAGCCCCAAGTAAAGCAAAAGGAGCGGCTAAAGCAGCTTCGTAAAGACCCTCTTTTGTCGTGCCCCATAATTTGTTCATAAAAAGGTCTGCTTGTTCGCTTGGTGTTTGGCCTTTCATTTTAGCTTCGCCCCAGATCATAGCGAAAGATTCAGGATATTTCTGTAAAAGCTCGGTGCCAGTTTCCGTTACAATAGCGGTAAGAAACTTATTAAATATCTGTTTAGCCCCGGTTGCCTTAAATATCCCGCCTAGCTTACTTAGCCCATAAGTTTCTAAAACACCTTGTAACATAGCGCTCATAGCCGAAGCCGCTAAAGCTCTGTCGCTGTCTACGCCTCTGTCTCTTAGCTCTCCATAGTTAGAACCTAATATCTGTCCACCTGCTACGAC
>DYNY01000037.1 GCA_020720815.1 Candidatus Elulimicrobium sp.
TTCACCAAAGAACTGTCCTGTTGAAAGAATTACCTGATAATGCCCGTCTTGAATTTGCTTGAGTTTTGAAGTACGGGAAGAAGATGAATCGTCGCCAGTAATTTTAATAATTTCACACTGACCTTTGAGATATAATTCAAGCACGTCGAGATGTTCTTTTCGTTCACTTAAGACCAATGTCCGGGCCCCAATCGAAGCCTGTTCTAAGATATCTTTTAAGATCAGTTGATTGCGAGCAGTGTCGTAAGATACCATTTTGGCTAAGAGTTCGTACTGATCTGTCTTAAACTGGAACGGGACCGAAAGATTAGTTTCCGTGATGGTTATCTTCAGGTGACCGTTATTACACTCTCCATTCCCCGATTCTGGCATTTCAGCAATAACTGGTCCGATGTATACATAAATTAGCTGCTCGTCATCATGTTTACGTTTGGGTGTGGCAGTTAGTCCATAGAGATATTGAGGATTAAAACTTTTTATAACCTCTCGAAATGTTTTAGCGGGTATATGATGGCATTCATCAATAATGATTGTTCCAAATTTATCCTCAAATTGGTTGAGGTTTTTATCACGAGCGAAGCTTTGTATAAGTGCCACAGTAATTTCTTTCCCAAATTTTTTACGTGTTCCCGAGAAAGTACCAATTTGGGTACGAGGTATGGCAAGGTGCGATTCGATTCGGTCTACCGACTGATCAAGTAACTGCTTTCTGTGAACAAGTACCAGCGCAGGCAGATTGTGTCTTGTAATGAGTTCCATGCCAATCATAGTCTTTCCGCCTCCCTGGAGGCGCAATGATTACTCCGTTCGTGTGTGATGATACCCTGTCGACTAAAAGCTTCTGTTCAGGTCGCAATACAATGTTATTTTTGAACGAAAGTTTAGGAAACTCTGAGTGTTCGTTGGTAATCTCATATTTGATAGTATGTTCATTCAGGTAAGAAATAAGTTCTTCTAGAAAACCACGGGGTAATGTTACTAGTTCACCACTTTCTTCTACTAAACGAAAGTATTTTTGTACCTGAAATACAGACTTACCAAGTCGTTTTCTGGTCAAATATTCAGTGTTGATAAAGTTTAGTTTTTCTTTGAGAAATTCAACGATTGGTGGAGTGAGTTGTGATCGATTTAATGTAATTAGCTTATTGACTGTGATAACCAGGTCATTGTCGCCTCTACTTTTGTCGTGCATTTTTACCACTGGCTGTTTGCTATCGGTTATTTTATCGTACACAGCGTCAAGTTCCGAAACAGAATGTCTTCTGATTTGTGAGAGAAATCCCCACTGGTCTTCATAAGGTATTAGTGTAGCTGGATCAACAAACAGTGAGTTTCCGTTTTGCGAGTACGTACCTTGGAGAGGTAACGCGATTAAGTTTCCAAAACCACCTGTTGGCAGAGAATCTTGATTGGGAAACAGGCGATCAAAGCTGATTTCCTTTTCAAAAACCGAATAGTTAAAAGCTGTCGAAATCGCTGATAGGGCGATAGCTCGACTTTTAAAGCAGGGATACGCTTCTTCAAAATAGATCCATACATGACCACCATTGCCTGACTTTGAACGTTCGAGATATACATGGAGACCAAGCAGAGTGCATTCATCAACATACGTTTGGGCATCTTTTTGCTATTCTTTCCCATCAAAATCAGCTGCGATAAAGTACGATGTGTTGTCGTCAAGTATTGGATAGATACCAATGGCATGATTACCGACAATATGTTTGGAAATCATTTCGTCGGTAATGGGCAAAAGTGTTTTCTCAGAGAAATCTTTCATTGTGCCACCACCGGCTTGATGTTGCTTGAACTCCTGCCAGTTAAGTGAATAAGCCGGACTGTATCCTGAACGGCCATTTTTCTCTCAATACCGAGCATAGCAATCGTCTCGTCCTCGAAAGATTGAACGATATAACGCTAGTTGTTCGGTAGTAGGAATCATAACTTTGTGTAACGAGT
>DYNY01000038.1 GCA_020720815.1 Candidatus Elulimicrobium sp.
GTGAGCTATTACGCACTCTTTAAATGAGTGGCTGCTTCTAAGCCAACATCCTGGCTGTCTAAGCAACACAACATCCTTTCTATATTAGCATTCACTTTGGGACCTTAGCTGTAGATCTGGGTTGTTTCCCTCTCGGCAATGGAACTTATCTCTCACTGCCTTTCTCCCGTGTTTGGTGTAGCAGGAATTTGTGGTTTATCAGGGTTTGGTACGGTTTGACCCGCCCTAGCCCTATCAGAGCCCTACCTCCTGTACACATACACGAGGCTGCACCTAAATACATTTCGGGGAGTACGAGCTATTACCCAGTTTGATTGGCCTTTCACCCCTATCCTCAATTCATCCAAACGGTTTTCAACCCATACTGGTTCGGACCTCCACGTAGTGTTACCTACGCTTCATCCTGATCAAGGATAGATCACAAGGTTTCGCGTCTGCCGCTGCGGACTAATGCCCTATTAAGACTCGCTTTCGCTACGGGTACGATTCTGAAAATCTTACCCTTGCCCGCAACGAGCAACTCGTTGGCTCATTAAACAAAAGGCACGAGGTCACCCCATAGGGGGCTCCCACCGTTTGTAAGCAAATGGTTTCAGGTTCTATTTCACTCCCTTCTCAAGGGTTCTTTTCACCTTTCCATCACTGTACTGGTTCACTATCGGTCACAGAGGAGTATTTAGCCTTGGAGGGTGGTCCCCCCAGCTTCCTACAGGATTTCTCGGGTCCCGCAGTACTCAGGATACCTCAAACAAATATTTAAATTTCACTTACAGGACTATCACCTTATATTGTTGAACTTTCCAGAACATTCTGTTATAAAAATATTTGTTTTTGCGAGGTCCTACAACCCCTCAGAGCATGCTCTAAGGTTTGGGCTCTTCCCGTTTCGCTCGCCGCTACTAAGGGAATCTCGTTTGATTTCTCTTCCACCGGGTACTGAGATGTTTCAATTCTCCGGGTTAGCGCCTTTTAGGCAATCCAACATGACTTGGATTGGGTTTCCCCATTCGGAAATCTGCGGATCAAAGTTTACTTCCAACTCCCCGCAGCATATCGCTGGTAGTCGCGTCCTTCATCGCCTCTCTGTGCCAAGGCATCCACCATTTGCTCTTAATATCTTGTCAGACTAAGTTGTTATACTACATACTAATTTGTTATTGATATTAATTCAATATGATCTATACTAATTCCTAGTTTATTTTATTTTATTTTTCATTACTAGAATTATACTAATTTACGCTTTATTTTTCTATTTTTAAGATACTATTTATATATTAAATAATATATCAGCTACTTGCATTTCATTCTTGTTTTAAACAAAAATCATCCTAATTTTCAATGAACATAACTTTCGTGGATCAGACAGGGATCGAACCTGCGACATCCAGCTTGCAAAGCTGGCGCTCTCCCAGCTGAGCTACTGACCCAACAATACTTGATTGTTGTGGGCCTGAGTTGACTTGAACAACCGACCTCACGCTTATCAGGCGTGCGCTCTAACCACCTGAGCTACAGGCCCATTTGCTTTTTAGAGAACCTGCATTTAGAGGTCCTGCTTCAATAAAGAATCTATAAAAGAACTCGTCACTCAGACAAACCATTTCTGGCAGCTCTATTACAAATTACAATAATAGTAATTGCTTTAGAGAACTTTTCGTAAAAAAAGTTCGCTGAAAGCAGGAAGTAATCAGAAAGATACATATATAAGTCTTAATTTATATACTCTTTAAAGGAGGTGATCCAGCCGCACCTTCCGGTACGGCTACCTTGTTACGACTTAGCCCCAGTCACCGGTTTTACCTTAGGCGGCTCCCTCCCTTGCGGGTTGAGTCACCGACTTTGGGTACCCCCGGCTTCCATGGCTTGACGGGCGGTGTGTACAAGGCCCGGGAACGTATTCAC
>DYNY01000039.1 GCA_020720815.1 Candidatus Elulimicrobium sp.
GGTGTTTTAAAGCGACTATCAACATATATCTTTTTAACATCGAGTGACATGCAATAATATATAAAGCATTACATAGTATAGTCTTTATATAATGTTCCAAGAGAAGTTAAAGAAAAAGAGAAAACATCACGCTTTTGAGGATCAATTTCACGAAGAGCCCCCTGAAAAGCAGAGGGTGCGATTTAATAATGAAGTGGAAAGGCTGCAAACTCTGAAAGTCCCACGAACGACAGATAGAGAAGGTTTAGATAGGGCCTACGCTTCCCCAAGAAATTAATTGTCGAGGCGTCTGAGACAGTTGTAAAACCAATCCAAGAATTATTAGGGTTTGATGATAAATATGATATAGAGAGCATGGACCGCTATAAGCAACTGGATGCGTTTATGATGGCAAACCACGATAAAGTGAATAATTTCGTAGCACACAGCAAAGGCTCGTCTGTAGTAGATGTTTGGATGAAGAACCACCCCCAGTTCGCTGGCTATGCTAGATTATACGGCACACCGTATGACGATCCAATTGGAAAGGAGCGGTTTAAAGATTATATGCTTAAGGTGAGGGCAGATAGGGTGGAGTATTACACGAAGAACTTTCGGAGCCCAAGTTGGCTAGAGAGCGTGGCCGATACGATTGAAAACAAAAAGTTAGACGTACTTGAATTCACACTTGGTTTAGATAAGGTGAAAGGAATGCAAGAAAGGCACCAGTTGAGAATCGCAAATGAAGGAGACTTCGCCGCGGCATTGGACGGGTCGGCGAAAATATTTTGGGACCCTACCTCAGTTAATCATTTATCACAAGGGGGCGGGCACTTCTACGGTTCAACTGCCTCCTTATTTGCTGGCTTTAATGGTAAGGATGGAGATGGATACATTCCGAACGAAGAGAGCGGGAAAGAAAAGGAAAATATCGATGAAGATGAGGATTACGAAGTAATAATATAATATTCAAAATCTTTGATTTTAAATAATATATTATTCAGTCATTAAGGAAATCCAGGTTGTCATCCATAGCGTCTTTTAAGGCCCTCCCCACAGGCAGCTTGACCAACACCTTGATGAGCTTAAACATCACCCCATAGTATGACTCTGACGCATTAACGGGATGAATCCAAAGCTTGCAAGGGACAATCATACAAGTTAAGTTAGTCCTTAGGGGAAAGTACTTAGCAAAGCCGTCTATGGTTTGCGTGTCGGGTTTAAGGCTTCGATGCTTATCGCCGCACTCTTCGATTACGCCTGTTAAAATTTGGTTGCTGGGGTACTCTGTGAGAAGCTTAACCTTAATGAATGGGTGCTTGCCTTCGTCCAACGAGGTTTTTACCAAAGGTTGGTAGGAGTACTTTACATTCTTAATAGGGGCTAAAGCCTCATCCTGGAACTCTTTACTACCAAATTTCTCATCTAGCTTCTTAAGGAAACCTTCAGTTAAATCCTTAACTTCGTTGTTGCTTTGGTCCAAGGGTAGTCTTAGAAACATTCGCTGACGGTCCTCCTTATACATTTCGCATTTAGAGGGGACACCGTACATGTCTAAGTCAATGGGGGGTAACTGAATCACGGGGCTCCGGTCACCTTCGTAAGCTGGAATTAGGTTTATCTGCATGGTTTTCTTTTTGCTGTTAGCTATTTGGTAAAAGGTTAAGCTATCAAGGTTGTAATCACAAGGCTTTACTATGGTAAACACCATTATATTAATAAATATATAGAAATATACCTTTAAATAAAAATTAATTATACAAATCAGGGGTCGAAAAATGAACCCCTTAATCGGCGGCATCCTAGGGCATAGTGCGCGCGCATCATGCACATAGTGGGGCGAGCCTAAAGGCACGCTTCGCTGACCCACCCACCCACCCCCGCAAAAAGCCCAAGGCGTGTGAGAATATGCGTGCGTG